>JBEGTN010000249.1:0-8709 GCA_041179405.1 Verrucomicrobiota bacterium | reverse complement strand
GACCGATTTCGAAGTCCACCTTGTCATGGGCGGGCGTGACCTTGAGCGCGCCGGCGGCAAAAGCCGGATCGACCGCCTCGTCGGCGATAATTGGGATCTGGATACGCTCGCCGAGCGGGCGCCAGACTTTCTTGCCAATGAGGTGGGTGTAGCGGGCGTCGGTCGGATGCACGGCGACAGCGACGTCGGCCGCGATGGTCTCGGGGCGGGTTGTCTCAAGGATGAGGTGTGTGAGCGGGATGGTGTTGCCCTCGGCGTCGGTCGTGGTGGACGGCTCGACCAGCTCGTATTGCAGGCGGAAGATGTGGCCCTTGGTCGGACGCATCTCGACTTCCTCGTCGGAGAGCGCGGTGAGCGAGACGGGGCACCAGTTGACCATGCGCTTTGCGCGGTAAATCAGAGGACGGCCCTGTTCGTCGGTGCTGTTGAAGAGCTTCACGAACGACGTGAGCACGGCCTTGGAGTAGCCGGGGTCCATGGTGAAGTGGGTGCGGTCCCAGTCGCAGGAGCAGCCGAGTTCGCGGAGCTGCTTGAGGATGTGGTCGCCCTTCTCGTCGCGCCAGCTCCAGACGCGCTTGAGAAATTCGTCACGGCCGAGATCGCGGCGGCTCTTGCCCTCCGTCTTCTTGAGGTGCTTTTCCACCATTGTCTGGGTGGCGATGCCGGCATGATCGGTGCCGGGTATCCAGCAGGCGGCCTTGCCCTCGAGGCGGGCGCGGCGAATGAGGGCGTCCTGGAGGGTGTTATTGAGCACGTGGCCCATGTGCAGGATGCCGGTGACGTTGGGCGGCGGGATGACGATCGTGTAGGTCTCCTGGCCGGGCGCGGCTTTGCCGGCGAAACACTTCGCCTCCTGCCAGGCGGCATACCACTTGGATTCAACATCGCGGGACTCGTAGCTCTTGGTGATCTCAGACATGGGCGGGAAAGGTGGGAAACCGCCTAGGCAACCGCCGGCCGGCGCACGAAGCAAGCCCGCGGAAAAGGCCGCCCGGGCAGACGCTGCCGTTTTATTCACGTCCGGACCAAAGGAAACAGACTCGCTTTAGCGCTTTGCGCCGGACGGCGTTTGCCCTCAGCGTGCGCCGTTGTAGTCCATTAATCCGCCTCGATCCAACGCCGCATGCCCAGCTCCGCCCCCGTCATAGGTCGCATCCAAAAACACGCCCGCGAACGCCTTAACTTCACCGGCGATGTATCACGAGCCGAGCGTCTTGCCGCCAGTAAAACCTTCCTGCGACTGGAGAGCGCCATGATCCGCATGCGCCACGACGGCGGCGAGTCTGGACTGGCCGTCACACAAGCCCGTTCCGCCATGGTCGATGTGCTGCTGGCGCACCTGTTCAATTTCGCCGTCGCCAGCTTCGAACGCATCCAGGGCAAGATACCCTCAGCCGTCTCGTTGCTGGCCTTGGGCGGCTACGGGCGGGGTGAGCTCAGTCCGCTGAGCGACATCGACATCATGTTTCTTTACCCCTCGAAGGTGAAGACCGCCACCGTCCAGCCCCTGCAACAACACCTCATCGACGAGGTGCTTTACGTGCTTTGGGACTGCGGGCTGAAGGTCGGCCACTCCACCCGCAATGTGGACGATGTCTTCGTCGAAGCGCGCAAGGACATCCAGACCAAGACCGCCCTGCTCGAAGCCCGTCTCATCGCAGGCGGCGAGGCGCTTTTCCAGGGGTTTGCCCAGGCCTACCGGAATTTTTATACCCAGGAAGACGCCAAGGGCTACATAGCCTCGCGCCTGCAAGACCAGTCCACCCGTCGCACCAAATACGGCGACACCGTTTTCCTTCAGGAGCCGGACGTCAAAAACGGCGTCGGCGGCCTGCGTGATTACCAAAACACCCTCTGGATGGCGCGGGTGAAGCTCGGCATCGACAAGATCGAGCAACTCGTCGAGCAAGGTTACCTACTGCGTAATGAACTGCGCGACTTCATCCGCAGCTACGACTTCCTGCTCCGCGCCCGTAACGAGCTCCACTTCCAGAGCAAGCGCCCCACGGACCTCCTCGACCTCGAAGCCCAGCCCCGCATCGCCTTCGGCCTCGGCTACACCAATCAGGACATCCTCGGCCGCGTCGAACAGTTCATGCACGATTACTACCGTGCCGCTCAGATCGTCTATCGCATCAGCAAACTGGTCGAAAATCGTCTCGCCCTCACCCTCGAAGCCGCCAGCAAACGCAGCTCTTTCCGCGAGGCCGTGCGCGCCCATCGTTACCAAAAATCAAAGCGCATCGACGGCTTCATCCTGCGCGGCAAAGAGCTGAGCGCGGAGAACCCGGGCGTATTTCGCGAGGATCCCGTGCGCCTCGTCCGCGTGTTTCGCCACTGCCAGTCGCTCGAGGCCCAGCCCGATTTCGCCCTCCAGTCGCTCATCCACGAGTCCCTCCCGCTGATCACGCGCAAGGTCATCCACGACCCCGCCGCCAACACCAGTTTCAAAGCCATCCTGGAAACCGCCGGTGCCGTGCATCCCACCTTGGCCCTGATGCACGAACTCGGCGTCCTCGGGCGTTTCATCCCCGAGTTCCAGGGTCTCACCTGCCTCGTGCAGCACGAATTTTATCACCGTTACACCGCGGACATTCACACTCTGAACGCGATTCGTGAATTAGATGTGATTTTCACCGCCTCCGAACCCGTCACCCAAAAGTATCGCGACGTCCTGCACGAGACCGTCAACCCCACCCTCCTCTACCTCATCCTGCTCCTGCACGACATTGGTAAGGCCAAGGGCATCAAGGGCCACGCCGATTTTGGCGTCGACATCGCCCTGCCCCTGCTCGCCCGCCTCGAGGTCGACGCAGCCGCTCAGGAAATCGTCACCTTCATCATCAAAAACCATCTGATCATGGCACGATTCTGGCAAAAGAGGGACATTGATGACCCCGCCAGCGCCATTGCCTTCGCCGAGCTCGTGCCCGACCCGGATAAACTCCGCTACCTTTACGTGCACACGTTCTGCGACGCACGAGGCACCGCCGCCGGTCTCTGGAACAGCTACAAGGACACCCTGCACGGCTCTCTCTACCGTGCGACCCTCGATCAGCTGATCCACGGTCCCAACGTCGCCCTCCGCAACACCGCCCGCATGCAGTCCACCTATCAGGAACTCGTCGCAAAGAAGATCCCCGGCATCAGCGCCGACGAGATCACCGCTCATTTCCAACTCCTGCCCGAGCGCTACTTCATCCACACCGACGCCGATGAGATCGCCCTCCATATCCAGATGGTGAACCGGCTCCTCACCTCCATTTCCAACGCCGACGCCGTCAGCAGCCTGAAGCCCGTCATCGACTGGCACGATGACTTGAATCGCTCCCTTACCGTCGTGGACATCGTCACCTGGGACCGCGGCGGCCTGTTCTACAAACTCGCCGGAGCCTTCTCCGTCGCCGGCCTCTCCATCCTCTCCGCCAAAGTCATCTCGCGCAACGACCACATAGCCATCGACACCTTCTACGTCGTCGAGCCCGGTCGCGGCGCCGTGCAAAACGCCAAGCTCCAGCAGATCTTCGAGCGCACCGTCGAGGAGGCCCTCGTCACCGACAAGGACCTCTACCCCGACATCGTCGCCCAGGCCAAACGCGTCCGCGGCATCCGCTTCGGCTCCGACAAGGTCTCCGCCCTGCCCGCCTCCTTCCCGCCCACCGTGGAAGTTTACCACGAACTCTCCATGCAACGCACCATCGTCGAGGTGCAGGCACTCGACGAGATCGGCCTGCTCTTCCGGCTCGCCAAGATCATCAGCGACCACGGCTTCGACATCACCTTCGCCCGCGTCGGCACCGAGCGCGAGATCGCCATCGACAGCTTCTACATCGAAAACGCGCGCGCCGAGCAGGCCGTTGATACCCCCCGCCTCGCCCGCCTGCAAACCGCCCTGGCCGAAGTCATCGCCCCTCCCGTGGTGCTCCCCTGCGCCGCCGCCGTTTAGGCGCTTCGCGAAGACGCGCCCCGTTCTCTTCATTGTGATCGTTCTCATCCGGGCGAGGCACCGCTCCGCCATCGGACACCCCGCGTCCGCCGCTCGCGTTCGCCTCCGTCCTTGACCCGCGCTTTACCTCCACGCCATGTCCTGCGCATGCTTGCCGACGTGGATTCCACGCCTCCCTCAATTTCGCCTTACGCCGTGTCATCTGTCGCCAAAGCCGCGCCCTCGACGCCTGCCGATCTCGCCCTGCTCCACTCCATCAGTCGGCTAGCCGCCACTGCTGACAGCCCCCGCGCCGCGATGGAGGAGATCCTCCGCCTCACTATCGCCCACTTCGGAGCCTCTTCGGGCAGCATCGGATTACTTAACCCCGATACGGGAAAACTCGAGGTCGAGGTCCACCAAGGCATGCCCGACGACATCGACGAGGTCGTGCTCCGCCCCGGCCAGGGCATCACCGGCTGGGTTGCCTTCCACGGCCGCCCGCAACTCGTTCCCGATGTTCGCGCCGATCCCCGCTATATCCCCGTCCGCCCCGCCGTGCGCTCCGAGGTGACCGCGCCGCTTGTCTCCGAAACCGGCCAGGTCATTGGCGTGATCAATCTGGATAGCGATACCGTGCGAGGCTTTACCCCCGCGCACCTTGCCGGTCTCGTCACGCTCGCCGAGGAGAGCACCGCCGTGCTCCTGCGCCTCTGGCAGCTCCAGCATCTCCGCGGAAAAGCCCGCCAGCTGGAGAACCTCGTCAACGCCGGCCTCACCCTCGTGACCAAGCTCGAGCGCAAGGAACTGCACGACGCCATCACCCGCGACACCCGCAGCCTGCTCGCCACCGGCGCGTCCGCACTTTTTGAATACATTCCAGCCCGGCGTTGCCTGCGGGCCGTTTCCTTCAACGGGGCGCCCGACGTCGTGTTGCCCGAAGGCGATTTGCCCGTGGACTCGTGCCTGCTCGCCAGCACGCTCACAAGCCGCAGGCACATCGAGTTCTTAAATATTCAATCTCCCGAGTTTATCGACGTCGTCGATCTGCCCCGCCACCCGACGCTGCGCTCTATCCTCGCCGTTCCGCTCCACTGGGAAAACGAGCCCATCGGCATCCTCGTCGTATTTACCGACCACCCGCACCGCTTCAACAACGACGAGAAGCGACTGCTCGCCGCCTTCGGCAGCCTTGCCACGGTCACCCTGCAAAACTCGCACCTCTACACCCGCGTTTTCCAAAGCGAGGAGACGCTCCGCAAAAACGAACAGCTCACCACCCTCGGCCTGCTGGCCGCCGAGATCGCGCACGAGATTCGCAATCCCCTCACCGTCATCAAACTTCTCTACGGCTACCTCGGCCTCGATTTCCCCGAAAACGACCCCCGCCGCACCGATGTCCGCGTCATCGGCGAGAAGCTCGATCAACTCGAAGCCATCGTCTCGCGCGTGCTCCAGTTCGCCAAGGCGCCCTCCAGCCTGCACTCTCGTTGGTCGCTCTTGGAAATCGTCAGCGACACCCTGGTGCTCATTCGCCTCAAGCTCGCCCAAGGCAAGATCAAGCTCCACTACGCCCCCCCGGCGCGCCCCCTTCAGGTCAACGTCCACAAAGGCCAGCTCCAGCAGGTCCTGCTCAACCTCCTCATCAACGCCACCCAGGCCATGCCCGACGGCGGCACTATCAGAGTTGCCCTTTCGAGCGAGGAAACCGAAGGAGGCCAGCAGGCCGTGATCGACGTCAGCGACACCGGCACCGGCATCCCGCCCGATCTCACCGCCCACATCTTCGACAGCTTCCTATCCGGCCGCGCCGACGGCACTGGCCTCGGCCTCGCCATCGCCAAGCGCATCCTGCTCTCCCACCACGGTGACATTTCCCTCCACTCCACCGGCCCCGGAGGCACCACCATGCGCATTCGACTCCCCGTGGCCCCGTAAACACCGGAGCCAGCCTTCTGCCCCCGTGGGAAAAAGAAAGCGAGCGAGGAACTGAGATGAGCCGCGTTCTCGGTGGCTTGAGTGCGGGTAGCGGGAGCATCTTGCTCCCGTGTTTAGGGAAGGGAGCTGGAATCTCCCGCTACTTTGGCGGTGTAGGTCGGCTCGTCCGAATACCTCGGGGTCAGCAGGGCAGAGTCTATTGGCTCGTGTAGCGCCCGTGTCGGGCGCGGTCAGGAGCCGTAGAAAACGGCCGACACGGACTTTGCTGCACAAATAATCAGTAAATTTACTAAGCATTTATAATTAGCATAATGGCTCGATTGCCATACTTTAATTATTGCGTATGGCAATGATGCCATACCATTATCCGTTTCATGAAAATGACGATGCACATAGATGAAGGTGTTTTGGCGGATGTCATGGACCTCACCGGGGCCGCTTCGAAGACCGAAGCGGTCGAGCTCGCCCTGCGTGATTTGGCACGTCGCCACCGCCAGCGCCGTTTTCTCCATGAAGGTCTGGGCCTGATCACACCTGCCGATTGGGATGCGGCAGCCCAACCCTCCGCCTCCGACGCGCTGGATCGTCCGGATATTGATCACGATGCGGTGCGCCGCGCCCTGGCGGATTTCAAAAAGGATCGCGGTCGCTCCGAATCTTACGGCTTCGTGGCCGAGCCTGGCATAGCCCTCACGCCTCGCGGCGAAGCAAAGTCATGATCGCGGGCAACCCCATCCTCGTTGATAGCAGTTTCTACATCACGCTCCTCCAGGCCAAGGCAGATCCCTTGACCTGGTTGGAATCGAGCTCAGGTCTCTACGACTACGATTTTGCCACCTGCGGCATCATCTGGATGGAAGTGCTGCGGGGTCGCTCCGATCCACGCCTGCGCGACCGGTTTGAGCGCTTTTTCCAGACCGCCGTCTTTATCAACCAAAGCCCGGCCACTTGGGAACGCCTCGCAAGACTGACTTGGGAGCTGGATCGCAAAGGCGTGGTTTTACCCGCCACCGACCTCGCTATCGCAGCCTGTGCACTGGAACACGACGTGCCCATTCTCACCTTCGACAAACATTTCCGCGTCATCCCTGGGGTGATCGTGCTCGATTGTCTGCCCTCATGAAGAACGAATAAGCACCAACCAAAGTGGAGCTGAGGCCAATCGCAGCTTATCGTTCAAAGTCGGTCTCGTGTAGCCACGTCCGTGTCGGACGTTTCGCTACTCCTGAACACGCCAGAAACAGGCGTTGCTACGCCGTCAAATAAACTCATTTCGAAACTGAACGCGTATAAGGCAGTAGAAACCGCAGATCACAGTTATACGGCCGGTTTAAACTGCGGATTTAGAGCATAGCTTTTCTACGAGTTCCTTTGCGGCCAATAATCCGATTCCATTTTCACGCGACAGTTCAAAAATACACCAAATGCATATCCACTCTTTCCCCCCTGCGACTTTGCGTCCTTGCGTTAAAATCTGAAACTCAGCCCATGTCCTCCCCTTTTACCGTCCCGCCGCACGCGCTCGATGACGACGAGATTAAGCGCCGACAACGAACTATCGCGATGCGCGCAGTGGTTTTCTTTCTCTGTGTGTCCGCAGTCGTGATGCTGGCGCTGCCACTCCCCCTACCCATGCCCTTGCGCGTCGCGGTAGCCGCGATTGACCTCATTGCCGCGCTGGTGGTCTACGCGATTTATCGAGCCAAGTGCTAAAGCGCACACCCTGTGGAGCAGTGAAGGAGATAAAAACTACTACTCCGATCAGACAACCTCAACGCGGTCTGACACCAGGCGGTGCGTTCGGTGGTGGCGGAGGAACCACATCGAATATCGTTCGCACCACCGGATCGTCCTTGGCATTTTGACCGGGAAGAATCAACACCAGTGTGCGCGAATGAGGCCATGCATCCACGCGACCGTTATAAAACAAGTCGGTTCGACCGCCCTCGATATTACGCGCAAATCCTAGCGCAAAATTCTGGGCTCGTTTTTCACCCGGGGGTAACGCCGTTACGGGATAAGGCACCACCGGAGACACTCCGGGTGGGATAGGCCGCATGGCATCGCCGACACGACCAAAGAGCTCCGAATTTAAAAAATTCGTAATCTTCAACGTGCCAACCGGAAAGCCGGTAAAGTCATCCGCCAGCGCCATCCCTTTTACCGGAGGCGAAACCGTCTTCGAGGGAGCCATACCTGCCGCGAGTAAAAGCAGTATTTTGCGACTGCCGCCAGCCGGCCAGGCGATTTCTCCGGCAGGTTCATAAGTTGCCGCGCCGCTAGTGGCTGGTGCCGCGGCTTTACGTAAAATGACTACGGACTGTCCGACTGCACCGACAGACACCGGCGCGCCACGTGAACCCGCCCCTACCGCTAGTTTCTGCGGTTGTCCCTTCGCGTTGGTAACGAAGTATTCCGACGCCGGACCACGCCCGTCGATCCATATCGCCGTAACTTGCGCCGAGGGCGGTGGTTCCGCGCCAAACAAAAGCGGCATCAATCCGCACCATGTCAAAAATATTACAAGTCGTCGGGTGTAATCCATCGGAAGGAAATGATCGTGAAACGTCGGCCAAAGAGTTTATCCGCAGGCAGAGGCGGATTTACAACGTCCGCAACCGGCGCCGCTGAATTTGAAACGAGGTCGGGTAATCGCTGCACCGTGGCTTCGCACCAGGCGCGGCCTTCGACTTTACCTGTGGCTGGGTTTTGCACGTCGCCATAAGCACGCACGAGGAACGTATCGGAGCGCGCCGCCATGAAGGGAGAAATCGCCGAGATCACGTCCGATTGGGTAAGTGCCGCCGCCGAATGACGCAGAGTGGTGTCGGTGATGACCGCATTGA
>JBEGTN010000248.1:0-7194 GCA_041179405.1 Verrucomicrobiota bacterium | reverse complement strand
AAAATTCCGGTGATGGCGACGAGCGCCAGCGTCGGGGGCGTCATGATGGCCAGGAAGCCGAGGCGGCGGCGGCTCAGGACACGAAGGAGAACGTGTTTTTGCCGCTCGATGTTTTCCGGCGAGGGTTGGTTGAGCGGCGAGGACCAAGTCTTGAGGAGTTCAGCGTAGTTCATGGGCGATGGGTTGGAGATTGGTGGTGAGTTTGGCTCGCAAACGGGTGAGGCGGACGCCGACGTTGCTCTCGGTCAGCCCGTGGATCTCAGCAATGTCGGCGTAAGGGAGTCCGTCGAGGTGCAGGAGCAGTAGGGAGCGATCAAGGGGAGGAAATTCGCGTATGTGCCGATAGACCTGTTCGAGACGTTCGCGACCGGCGTTTTCCTCGGGTGAGGTTGTGGCAGGAGGCGCGATCAGAGCTTCGAAACGCTCCAGCCGGCGGAGGTAGCCGCGTTGCGCGCGTTTCCAAGTAAGCGCGGTGTTGTGGGCGACGCGATACACGAAGGTCGATTCCCTTGCGCCGCCGCGAAAGGCGGGGATGGCCCGCCACAAAGCCAGAAGCATCTCCTGCATCAAATCGTCGCGATCCGCTCCGACCGCGAAACCGTAGGTCACGTGATGCAGGATGCCGGCGTGATTCGCCAGCCAGCGATTAAACTGAAGATGTCTCTCGGAATCGTTCAAAGCAGGAATGGGGTGATGAAGAGTTAGATGCCGGTCGCCCCGCTTTCCTTACATCGCCGACACCGAAACCTCCCCGTCACGCTCACAGCCGGAAGAGCGACTCGAGTTTACCGAGTAGTTTGGCGGCGGCGGGTCGCACGCGGACGACGCGCGGATTCCAAGCCAGCACGAGTTCGCGGCTCAGGCCGCGCAGGGGCGCGCCGCCTACCTCGACGAAGCTCTTCGGCGGCAGATCCGCAGTGGCGAGCGCCGGCAGCACCGCCGCAAAGCCGCCTGAGCGCACGGCCGCGAGCGTCTGGGGGAAAGATTGGCAGGCCAGCGCCGGGCGGGCCTCCACGCCGAGGCTGTGGGCGAGGGCGCGCAGGCGTTGCGAAAATTGGCCGTCGGTCGTCTGCGCCGCCAAGGGGAGGGAGCCCAGCACGTCGGTCGGGGTGAGTTTGGCTTTTTTACCCGCCAGCGCAACCGGCACGACGAGGGTGTAGTGCCACATGCCGAGCGAGGCGGACTTTAGCCCGACTTGCACAGCATCGCGACGGATGATGCCGAAATCAACACGGCCGTCGGCGAGCTGTTGCACGATGTCGTTGGTGCGCAGGTTGGTGGTGGCGAAGCGCAGTTCGGGCGACGCGGCGAGCAGGCCGCCGAGACGGGGGATAACCAGCCAGTGGATGATGCTATCGCCTCCCGCAAGCGTGTAGTCGATGGCCTCGGCGGCGCAGTCGGCGCGGAAATCCTCCAGCGCGCGCATCTGCGCGCGGGCCAGCTCCGCGAGGCGCGAGCCCTCGGAGGTGAGTTTGAGCAACTTGCCCTTTCGCTGCGCGACCTCGCAGCCGAAAAATTCGGCCAGTTCGCGGAGCTGGCGGCTGTATTGGCTCTGGCGGATGGGATCACCCGGCGCGGCCTGGGCGATGCTGCCGGCGTCGTGGACCTCGACGAGCACGCGCAGGCGTTCGAGGGAGAGACCGCGTTCGGAGAAGAGTTTTTCAAACATGACTGATCGGTCAGGTATCCTGCATCTTTGCGCATGGCAAGCATCGCGTCGGCCTGCTAGAGTCCGCTTCCTTCAATCAAGCCTTCGACCCTTACGACCACCGTGACCTCAACCCGACTTATTCAAAACACCCTGCGCCATCCCACATGGCGGCCGTGTGCGTCGGGATTGAATATGATCCCGGCGGACATGCGCGGCGAAGAGATCGGGATTATACCCGGTTATCTAAGTCTTGATGGAAGCGGTGCCAAGTAGCGCCGGAGACTATTAACCGTCTTCGCGCCCATGGCCCGCTTCCTCTTCCGGAAGCGGGTTTTTTGTGCCGACGCTATGCGCCGGCCGCTTCCGGGAATCCGAGCCCAAGGCTCGTTGTCTTTCCAGATTCCATAGCGGCTTCATCGCTGAGCCCAGTTCCAATCAGCCAAGGTCCGCATCAAATCCTGCGGCCGTCCAAACCGATCCGACATCCTGTCGGGCGAGAGGGGCGACGGTGTGTGTTCTTTTTTGTGAGAGTGATAGTTTGATAGTCTATAAAACCCCGCACGGTGCGCCTCCTCGAGAGGCGAAACGGCGACGCCGGCCGGGCGGGGTCCATTTTTAGTTTTCGCCGACGGACGACCCCGTGTTGTCCGTTGGCGCTCACTTACCTGTGGTCATTGAGGGCGGACGTAGGAGAAGTCTTCCGACGCCGAGCGACCTGAGCCGCAGTGCAAGTTTTCCACGATGTGCTCGAGCAGCCAAGAGACCGGTCTGCAAAGCCGAGGTTCGCGGGTGCAAGTCCCGCCATCGTGTCCAGTTTTCACGTCCGTAGTTCCAGGGAACTGCCCGGCCTCCAAACCCAGGCGAGTGGGTGCGACTCCTGCCGGACGTGCCAGTTTTTGGGTGGCACAGGCATTCTTGCCTGTGGCGTGACGGGAGACCGTCTCCCCCAACCGCACAGACAGGAATGTCTGTGTCACCGCATTTTTGCGGGTAGAACCAGTTGTTCCGCCGGGTCTCATAAGCCCAGGTGAGGTCGGTGCGACCCCGACACCCGCATCCAGTTTTCGAAGCGTAGCCTAGCAGTTGAGGCACTCGGCCTGGGACCGAGACGACGCAGGTGCGAGTCCTGCCGCTTCGACCAATTTTTCCACCGTCCGCTGCGACTGACGAGGCGAACGCCGAAACCATCATCCGAGGTTTCGCGGCGGGCGGTGGGATTTAATTTTTCGACAGGTGCGTGGCCTAATGAGCGAGGCACCGGCCTGTGGAGCCGGGGAAGCGGGTGCGAATCCCGCCCACCTGACCAATTTCGATTTTCGCCGGCCTGGTTTATCGGGAATAGCAGACTGACCTGCCTCAGAAGCAGTGAGCCTTGGGAGTGCAATTCTCCCGGCCGGCACCAAGTCTTGTAGACGTGTAGGCCCGAGCGTTGGTTGGGCTTTGGGTTATCGGCCATACACCCCGACCGGCGGTTGGGGCTACATAAAGAGTCCCTCCGTCCGCACCATTTTCGAGGAGTAGCCAAGCAGCAATGGCAGCGCGCTGTAAACGCGCCGGTCTCCGACCTTCGCTGGTGCAAATCCAGCCTCCTCGACCAACTCCCCCCTTCGTAGCTCAAAAGCAGAGCGGCCGGTCGATAACCGGCATACCTTGGCGCGATACCAGGCGAAGGGACCATTTTCTCGTGGTGCAATAGAAGCATGTGGCCGTGCGAAGGCCGCGATCCGGGTGCGACTCCCGGCGGGAAAACCAACTTCGCGCTTCTCAAAAAAGAACCCACACCGCCGCGTCCTTCGTCCGCGCTCATTTTATTCCGTCCCGTCCGCTCCCCTTTCTCCCATGCACGCCGCACTCCTCGATCAGCCGCTCGTCCTGTCGCTCAACCGCGCCTGGCAGGTCATCGGGCACCGCACCGTCAAGCAGGCGCTCGTCGCGCTCAATGGCGGCGACGCCGCCCAGCCGCCCGCGCTCGGGCTCGACATCGCCTACACGCGCAATGCCGACGGCGAGTGGGACTTCGCGCGTCCGCTCAGCTTCCGCCCCGTGGCGTGGACGGAGTGGATGGCGCTGCCGGTCCGCGAGTTTGACCTCGTGGTGCGCACCCCGCGCCAAGCGGTGCGTGTGCCGACCGTCGTCATCGCGACGCACTATGCCCGCGTGCCCATGCGCGCACCGCGTCTCACCCGCGAGGCGATCTTTGCCCGCGACGGCGGCGTATGCCAATACACCGGCGAGCGCGTCGGTCGTCGCGGCGGCAACCTCGACCACGTCGTGCCCCGCGCTCGCGGCGGCCGCGACAGCTTCGAGAATCTCGTCTGGGCCAAACGGGAGGTGAACGCCTTCAAGGCCGACCGCCTCCCGCACGAGGCCGGCCTGCGCCTGCTCCGTCGTCCGCGCGCCCCCGGAGCCATCCCGGTCGTCGCCACGCTCCGTGAGGCCCGTCACCCGGACTGGCTCCATTTCATCCACGTCTGAACCTAGCTCCGCGCCATGCGCTTCCTCGATAAACACACTTCCAGAGACAAACAGTTCCTGCGCCTTGAGCGTGAGCAAAACTTACTCTGCCGCGCCATGCGCGACGCTCCCGTCTTGCCCTTGGAGAAGCCCTATCAACTCGGCTGGACGAAGACCTACGGGTTGGAGCGGGAGGTGTTGCGTCGGCCGGATGCGGATGCTTTCGCGCGGGTGCTGGCGGTGGTCAATCGCCGCGTCTGGTCACGTGAACGAGATTTCATCAACCGCGACGGCGAGGCCATCGTGCTGCGTCCACGCATTATCCCACCGCGTGAATGGGAACGCCTCGGCTGGCCCGCGAGCCATTCCCGGCTGTTCAGTTACGGCCACTGGGAGGACGAGGCAGAGCCGTATTCCAGGTGGCGCAAGCGTCGTCTCTACATCGGCTATAGCGTGCGTCGCCTCTGGTGGCTGCGTGAAGACGTGCAACCGCGCATGATCACACATCGGCGTGTGGATCTACCGGAGGTGCGCAAGCGTCTCGCCGAGATCGACACCTATTTCACGCATCGGCTGGGTCGCGAACGGCTCTCGCGCTTGCATGGACACCGGTGGAACTGGCGTGAGTTCACCACCGTTGCCGAACGGCGAATTGCCGAGGCAACCCACTTCTCCATCGAAACCTGACCACGCAGTCAGGCATGTGGCGACATCCGCCCTACACAAAGATCCTTCGATTCGATAATCTTAGCTCAAACAAAACCTGTTATTACCATGAATGTAGAAATCAAAGCCCGTGATCTCCTCGCCGCCGGTTGGCACGAGGGTCGCCGCCTCGGTGGCGCGCTCCGTCGCGCCCGTGAACTGGAGGCCTCCGGCCTCGTCCGCGCCGACGCCCTCGCCCAGCTCGAGCAGGAGTTTCCCAAGGTGCCGCCCTTGATCGCCCCGCGCGAGCAGCCGGCCCCGCTCGCCCTCGCGGTCGAGGCCGAGACACCTGAGGAGGCGACCAACGTCGCCGCTGCCCGCGCGCGTATCACCGAGCTGCTGCACTCGCCCGTGGTGCAACGCGGCGTGTTGATGCCCGACACCTGCCCCGCCGGTGGCGGCGCGGCCACGATCCCGGTCGGCGGCGTCATCGCAGTGGAGAACGCCATCGTGCCCGGAGCGCACTCGGCCGACATCTGCTGCTCGATGTTCGCGAGCTTCTTCCCCGCCAACCACCCGGTCGGCGAGCTGATGGACCATTTGCAGGCCGTCACCCATTTCGGGGCCGGCGGGCGCGCTCGCGGCAAGCAGTTCGCCTCCGCCGTGCTCGACGAGCCGGTGTGGGACAACCCTTTCCTGAAAGGTCTGCGCTCCCGCGCGCAGGATTTCCTCGGCACGCAGGGCGATGGCAACCACTTCGCCTATGTCGGGCGCATTCATTTCTCGGAGGCGCAGCGCGAGTCCTTGGTCGCCGCCGGCCACGTCGCGCTCGCCGAGGCAGTGTCGCGTCATGGCGGTGAGTTTCACGTGCTCGTGACCCATCACGGGTCACGCGGGATCGGTGCCGACCTCTACAAACGCGGTCAGGCCGCCGCGCGCCGCTGGTGCAACGAGAACGCCCAGGGCGTGCCCGACGCCGCATGCTGGCTGCCGGCCGACACCGACGAGGGCCGCGATTACTGGGAGGCCTTGCAATACATCGCCCGCTGGACGCGCGAGAACCACGCCGTGTTGCACGACGCGTTTCTCCGCCGCGTGGGGGCGCGTCCGCTCGCCCAGCTCGGCAACGAGCACAACTTCGTTTGGAAGCGCGGCGACACCACCTACCTGCACGGCAAGGGCGCGACGCCGGCCTGGCGCGATGCCGAGGGGCGTCCGCTGCTCGGCTTGATCCCGCTTAACATGGCGCGCGAGATCCTGCTCGTGCTCGGCGCGGACAACGCCGACTACCTCTCGTTTTGCCCGCACGGCGCGGGGCGTAATCTCTCGCGCACCGCGATGCTGCGTCCCTTCAAGGACGCCGACGGCGAACTCGATCCGGCCCGCGTGAAGCAGGTGCTGGCGGAGACGACCGCCGGGCTCGACGTGCGCTGGTTCAGCGGCGCGCCGGACCTCTCGGAGTCGCCGCTCGGCTACAAGGACGCGACGAAGGTGAAGGCGCAGATCGCGCGCTTCGGCCTGGCGACGGTGGTGGGCGAGATCCAGCCGCTGGGCTGCATCATGGCCGGCGAGCAGGAGGAGCCGTATTGGGCGAAAAACCGCCGCGAGAAGCGCGCTGCGCACAAGGCCGCGCGTCGCGACGACGAGGCCGAGATCGCGGCGGGGTGAACATCCGAGACGAAGGACAATATTTTGGTGCCCATTCGCTCCGAATTGAGGCAAGGTAGCACCTCATCACGATGAAAAGTGTTATCGAGTTCAAAGCGCGCAAGGGTAAGGCGCCGATCAGCATGTCCACGGCCTACACGCATTGGGAGGCGCGGTTTTTAGCCGACTCGCCCGTCGATTGCGTGCTCGTCGGAGACAGCGTCTCTACCGTGCTGGATGGCGAGGAGACCACCTTCGCAGCCACTCCCGAGATCATGGCGCGGCACACCGCCGCCGTGGCGCGCGGGCTTGGCGGAGCCAAGTTTTTGATCGCGGACTTTCCCTTTTTGGCCGCGCGCAAGGGCATCGTGCCCGCCGTGGAGTGCGCGGCCCTCCTGCTCCGCGCCGGAGCTCACGCGGTGAAAATCGAGGGTGTAGACGGCCATGAAGACGTGATCCGCCACCTCGTGCAATCAGGGGTGCCGGTGATCGGACATCTCGGACTGACGCCACAATCGATGCAGGCGCTCGGCGGCTACAAGGTGCAGGGTCGCGGTGAGGCGGCGGCTGCGGATTTATTGCGCCAGGCCGAGGTGCTGGCGGCGGCGGGTATCTCCGGCCTCGTGATCGAATGCGTTCCAGCGGCGCTGGGAAAAGCAGTGACTGCGGCAGTGGGGGTGCCGGTGATCGGCATCGGCGCGGGGCCGCACACGGACGGGCAGGTGCTGGTGTTTCACGACATGCTGGGGCTCAACCCGGGATTCGGCGCAAAGTTTGTGCGGCAATTCGCCGACGGG
>JBEGTN010000247.1:0-3159 GCA_041179405.1 Verrucomicrobiota bacterium | reverse complement strand
CCGAGCAGCGGCTGCCGGTCCGCCGTGGCGAGCGCAATGCTGGTGCAGAAGTGGGGCAGCTTGCTCGCGAAGTTCACCGTGCCGTCGATGGGATCGACGAACCAATGATACGCCGCGCCGGCCGCCGCCGCGCCCTGCCCGCCGCCCTCCTCGCCGACGATGTGATGCTCCGGGAAAAGCCGGCGCAATTCAGCCACGATATACGCCTCCACCTCCGTGTCCGCCGCCGTCACGATGTCGATGCGGCTGGTCTTGCTCGTGGTCGGGATCGGCGCGGCAAAATGCCGGAGCGCGATCTCACCCGCCCCGTGGGCGAGCGCGGTAATTACAGGCAAGAGTGCGGTCGGTTCGATTGTCATGCAAACCACGTTGCCGTGATCGCGTTCCCGCTCAAGCTATCCGATCACTCGCGCCCCCTCGCGTCATTTCATGATAACCCCCTGCCGTAGTTTGGTGGCGTCTTTGTTGCTTTGCACCGCAGCCGTATTCGTCGCTCCCCCTGCCGACGCCACCTCGACGTTCTCCGAACTCTGGGGCCGCGACGGCGAGAAATGGACCACCGACGGACCCTTGCCCGATTTTTCCTTCGCGGGCTACCACGCCGGCGAGATCAGCCCGCCCTCGGTGCCCCAGGTCAACGACGTAAAAACCTTCGGCGCCACCGGCGATGGCGTGACCGACGACACCCGCGCCATCCAGGCCGCCATCGACGCCACGCGCGCCGGCGCAGTTTATCTCCCGCCGGGACGTTACCTCATATCGGACTTTCTTCATATCAGTCGTTCCGGCGTCGTCCTGCGCGGCGCGGGTCCGGAAAAAAGCGTTCTCTGGTTCCCTCGCGGACTCGACGCGATTCACCCGCGCGAGGGCAAAGCGAGCGACGGCCGTCGTGCCAGCGGCTACTCCTTCGACGGCGCCTTCGTTAACATCGAGGGCAATTACGGTGAGAAAACCCTCGCTCGCGTCACCTCCGCCGCCCGACGTGGCGACCACGAACTTCGCGTCGATAACCCTGTCGCCCTGTCCATCGGCCAGACTCTCGTCCTCACGCTAACCGAAGACAAGGACCTCAGCCTTACACGCTACCTCTACCGCGACGACCCCGGCGATCTCTCCCACGCCAAATCCTTTGGCACGCGTATGATCCTGCGCGTCGTCGCAAAAGACGGCGACACGGTGCGCTTCGACCGCCCGCTGCGTTTTGAGACCCGCGCCGCCTGGAGCCCCGAGCTTCGCGCCTTCAACCCCTCCGTCACCGAGTCTGGCGTCGAAAGCCTCGGCTTCGCCTTCCCCGCCACGCCCTACGGCGGGCACTTTAAAGAGAGCGGCTACAACGCCATCGAACTCCGCTCAGTTTACCACTGCTGGGTGCGTGACGTCGTCGTCCACAACGGCGACCTCGGGGTAAATCTGGTCGCCCGCGCCTGCACGCTCGACGGCGTCCGTCTTACCGCCGATCCCGCGCGCGGCATTAAAGATGGCGGCGTGTCCGATTGCACCGGCCACCACGGCATCCAGTTGAAACACTCCGAAGACAACCTCGTAGTAAACTTCGCCATCGACGCGCCCTACATTCACGATCTCACCGTGGAGGATTCTTCGGGCAACGTCTTCGCCCGTGGTCGCGGCCGCGACCTCACACTCGATCATCACAAAGACACGCCCTACGAAAACCTCTTCACCGCCCTTGATTGCGGACGCGGCACTCGCTCCTGGTTGAGCGGTGGCGGTGCCGGACTGGGCCGCCACAGCGCCGGCTGGTCCGTGTTTTGGAATCTCCGCGCGACACGCGAACTCCGCCCGCCCGCCGCCGACTGGGGCCCCTCGAATCTCGTGCTGGTCGGCTTGCAAACCGCCAAGTCTGCTGGAGTCACGAGCCGTGCGCCGTGGATCGAAGTTACCCCGCCCGACAGCCTGCAACCCGACGACCTCCACGCCGCTCAATTGCGCCGGCGTCTCGAGCAGCCTTCGCCTCAGCCACGCCCCTAATTATTCCCCTATGTGGCGCCGCCTTGTCATCCTGCTCACTGCGCTTGTCGCACTCACGGTCATTGCCGCCGTTACCATTTATTGGTGCTCCGGCTGGTCGGAGATCAATTGCTGGACGCGCGAGATCAACATCCGGACCGGCCACCAGCGCTACACTCGCTACTGGTTCTGGCGTATCACGGAGCAGCGTATCGAGCCCACCTGGATTTCTGAAACACTCTCCACATCCGTTCCTTCCTCGGCCAATGACGCTGCATGGCAACTCGTCGTGACTCTCTCGCCCGGCACGGGCCATTCGCCTCACTACGTCTTCCATGGCGCGCTCTACGACCTTCAGAATATGCAACACTTGCTGCTCCTCGTTCCCGCTGATCCCGCCGTTCGCCGAACTCTTGCCTCCTCTATTCTCTGGCTTTGGCAGGCCTTCAATAATGACTCCGAGGCGGAAGCGTATATTTCCGACGTGAGCAACGCCGCCATCAAAGCCGACCGCCTGAGTGCGAGCGATGTCCCGCCGCTAAAAGACTGGTTGCTCGCCCGTCGGAAGAAAATCACTGCCGCTGATCTCGGTTCGCCCTACGCTCAAATACTCGATGAAGTGATCGCTTCCGCACCTTCGCCAACCTCCCCATGAACACCTACCGCATCCCCAAAACCGACCTGACTGTCTCCCGCCTCGCCTATGGCTGCATGAAGATCGGCGGCACCTGGGACCACGCCACCATCTCCGCCGAGATCGAGCGCAACGCGAGCGCCCTCGTCGGCACCGCGCTTGACAGCGGTATCAACTTTTTCGACCACGCCGACATCTACACCTGCGGCAAATCCGAGACCGTCTTCGGACGCATCCTCAAGTTCACCCCCGGCCTCCGCGACCGCATCGTGCTCCAGTCCAAGGTCGGCATCCGTTTTGCTAACGACGCCTACCTGAGCGGCGAGCCCGCCCGCTACGATTTCAGCCGCGCCCACATCATCCGCTCCACCGAGGCCATTCTCCAACGCCTGCAAACCACCCACCTCGACATCCTGCTCCTCCATCGGCCCGACGCCCTCGTCGAGCCCGCCGAGGTCGCCGCCGCCTTCGACGAACTCCAGGCCTCCGGCAAGGTCCGCCACTTCGGCGTGAGCAACCACACGCCCGCGCAGATCGAGCTGCTGAAGCGCCACGTG
>JBEGTN010000246.1:0-6794 GCA_041179405.1 Verrucomicrobiota bacterium | reverse complement strand
CTCAACATCGAGCAGCCTGTCGCAGCTAAAGCCAAGAAGGCCAAAGCCGGTAAATAGGCCCCCCGCGCCCCTGCCCTGCGGACAAATGCGGCGCCTCAAGGTCTCTGTAGCGGCGCACCTTGTGTGCGACCGGGTTTGGCATTCGGTATCAGTGTGCCCCTCGCGGTCGCAGGCAAGCTACGCCCCTACGCCCGAAAATCCGGTCGCATCCGCACAAACTCAGTCGGCCCGCAATGTGCGCGCCGGGATCAACTGCTGTAGGCGGCCGACTTCGAGCCGCGCACGGACTCGGCGATATTCTCGGGATGCTTCTCGGGCTCGCCCTGCACTTGATTGAAGCGCATCGAGACGGTCTTGGAGACGCCGCGCTCCTCCATCGTCACGCCGTAGATCGCCTGCGCGGCCGAGACCGTGCGCTTGTTGTGCGTGATGATGATGAACTGCGACGCATCGACGAATTTCTTCAACAAGTCGGTGAAACGACCGATGTTCGACTCGTCGAGCGGGGCGTCCAACTCGTCGAGCAAACAGAAGGGCGACGGTTTGACCATGTAGAGTGCGAAAAGCAGGGCGACGGCCGTGAGCGTCTTTTGTCCGCCGGACAGCAGCGTGATGCTCTTTAACTTCGTGCCTGGGGGTTGAGCCGTGATTTCGATGCCGGACTCGAGGATGTCATCCGTCATGACCAATTCGAGATTGGCCACACCGCCGCCGAAGAGGGTTTGGAAGGTGTAGATGAAGTTCTTTTTGATCTGATCAAAGGTGATCTGGAACTGCGTCATCGAAGTCGCGTTGATCTCGTCGATGGTTTTGACAAGCTCGGTCTTGGCGTTGATGAGATCGTCGCTCTGCCCCTTGAGGAAATCGTAACGTTGCTTCAGCTCCACGTATTCCTCGATGGCTGCGGTATTGACCGCACCCATCGCGCCGAGGCGCTGGCGCAAGGCGTCCACCTCGGCCTTGATCGCAGGCCAGTCGGCCGATGTGGCGACGGCGACCAGATCATCTTCGGTTGGATCGGGCTTGGGTCCGGCTTTCTTGGCTCGGCGGCGTTTGGACGGAGAGGAGTCGGCGTCTGCAGCGGCTCCGTCCTCTGTCGCTCTGTCTTCTGATGCTCTGCTCTCGGGTTCACCGTCCTCCTCGTCATCCTCGAGATCGAGGACCTTCAAGTCGGGTGGCTGGTCGTCTGCACGGTAGAGCAGACCGCGCCAATCGTAGCTGCCTACGGGGAGCTGGTATTCGCGCTGCACATCTTCGGTGATGAACTGCACGCGGCTTTGCACCTGGGCCAGCTCGACCTCGCACCGATTTAAATCCGAGGCGGATTTATCGGCATCATTGCGTATGCCATCCTGCGATGACTCGACGCCATTGATGGAGCGCTCGACCTCGATGAGCTGCTGGCGGATGAGCTCCACTTGCTGCATGGCGACGACGAGAGTCTCGCCAAGCTGGCCGGCGCGGTAACGCTGGCCGTCAGCCTCCTGCTCGAGCGCACTGGTTTGTTCGGTCCAGGTCTCGATCTCGCGCTGGCGTTGCACGAGAATCTCGGCGAGCTGAGCGCGCCGACGTTGCATGTCGGCGATGCCACGGTCGAGCACCTCCACCTTTTGGCGGCGTTCGGCAAGCTCGAGACGGGCTTGGGCGAGAGTTTCCCGCTTCACATCCCGCTCGGTGCGCAGCGTGGTGATCTTGGTATCAATTTCGTTGGTGCGAATGCGACCGGCCTCGACGGCCTGCTCGGCTTCGCTGAGTTGGAGACGGGCGCGATCAAAGCGAGTCTGTGTCTCGTGGCGGGCGGCTTCGAGTTGTTGGAGTTCGCGATCCATGCGCTCGGTGCGCTGGGAGAGTTCCTCGACCGCACGCTGGGCGTTGCGCTCCTCCTGTTGGACGGTTGCAAGCGCCTGGGAGGCCTCCAGCACCTCGCCTCGTTTTACCTCAAGCGTTTGCTCCGCCTCGGTGAGCCGAAGCTGGATAGAGTCGATAACCTGGCGCTGGCCATCGTGAGCGATTTGATCATCGGCGAGAGCCTTGGCGGTCTCGCGCAAGTCAACCTCACGCTGCACAAGACTGGTGCCGGATTTTTTACGGAAGCCACCGAAGACGACACCTCGCGAGTCAACCAGCTCCCCCTTCGCGGTGGCGACGGCAAGAAAGCGAAACTCGGGATGCGTATGCCAATAGGCAAGGAAAGCGCCGAGGTCGTCGGCAAGGTAGCAACTGCGCAGCAGCGCGACGGCGGGATGATCGTCATCAAAGCCAACCAGAGAATCGGTGGCGGGTCGTAATCCCGGAGGCAGATTTGCTAGAGGAGATACGGTTTCGGATTTGAGATTGGAAATCTGAAGGGCGGCGGAGCCGATCTGCTGGCCTTCAAGCTCGGCCAGGATTTTTTGGGCGACGTCGAGGTCTGCGACGACAACCGCTTCACTGGCGGCACCAAGCAATGCTTCAAGCGCGCGCGTCCACTCGGCGCGAGGGCGGAGGCCTTCAGTGATGGGGCGCGGTTTTACGGCACCGGCACCTAGCACCGGTGCGAATCGCCCTTGGAGGACGGCCTTCGCGCCTTCACCGAAGCCCTCGAATTTCTCCGCGAGCTGTTGAAGGAGTTTTAAACGAGCGCTGCGCTGGGCGATGTTGCGGTCTATCTCTTGAAGCGCCTTCTGGGCCTCTCTGAACTCTTTGGTGAGATCGCCGATCTGGATTTGCAGATCTTGCGTTTCGGAATGAGCGCGGGCCTTGGTGACTTGAGCCTCCTCCGCACGAGCCTGGATATCGGAGAGCTGTTGAACCGCCGAAGATTGCTGCTGACGCACGCCCTCGACATCCGCAGCCAAGGCTTCGTGACGCTGGGCGGAGGTCTTTTGGTCAACCTCATAGCCAGTGGTATCAGTGCGCAAGCGGGCGACGTTGCTCTCGAATTGCAGCACCTGAAACTTGGTCTGGGACAGCTCCTGCTCAAACCTGGACAACTCGGCGTCGAGAACAGTGAGCTCACGATTACGGTCTTGGAAAACGGCGTCGGAACTGCCGAGCAGGGCGAGCTCCATCTGTTTATCATGAGCGCCGGTATCTGCCTGTGAGGCCAACTCGTGGAGTTGCATCTCCAGCTCCTCGACATTCGCACGAGAACCATCGAGTCGCTCAGCGAGGCCGCTGCGTTTAATCTGGGCAAGATTTGCGGAATTCTCGGCCTGCTCCTTTTCCGAACGAAGATCAAAGACGGCCTGTTGCGCCTCCTGCACGCGCTGGTTGAGGCGGGAGCGCAGGGATTTTTGCTCATCGAGGGCGGACTGCTGCTGGTGCAGGTGGACGCGACGCGTCTCGGCAGCGGCGCGAAGCTTGATGACATTCTCCTCCAGCGTGGCGAGCTGGGTCGAAAGTTGCGCGTAGTGAAAACCGTGATGAGCGAGCGAGAGATGGCGAAGCCGCCAAGCCAGTTTTTTATAGCGAAGGGCTTTCGACGCCTGGCGCTTGAGCGAGCCAATCTGGCGGCCCACCTCGGTGACGATATCGGCGACGCGAACAAGATTAGCGTCGGTCAGCGCCAGTTTTTGCAGGGCTTCTTTGCGCTGTGATTTATACTTGGTGATGCCGGCGGCCTCCTCGAACACGGCGCGGCGCTCCTCGGGCTTGGATGAAAGAATCTGGTCGATCTGCCCCTGCGCCATGATCGAGTAACTCGTCCGGCCGATGCCGGTGTCCATGAAAAGTTTTTGGATGTCTTTGAGGCGACATGCCTGACCATTAAAGAAATATTCGCCGCCGCCGTCGCGATAGACACGACGCATGATCTCGATCTCGTGAAACTCACTGCCGAGTTGCTTCTCGCAGTCGGTGAGGAGAAGCGAAACCTCGCACATCTGGGCCGGTTTTCGAGTGTCGGCCCCCTCGAAAATGACGTCCTGCATCTTACCGCCGCGAAGCGCCTTGGCGGATTGCTCACCCAGCACCCAGCGGATGGCGTCGGCGACGTTGGACTTACCGCACCCGTTGGGACCAACGATGGCGGTCACGCCCGTCTCAAAGCGCAAAGTGGTAGGGTCGGCGAAAGATTTGAAACCGTGGAGCTTGAGCGCTTGGAGATGCATGCGACGGACGAGGCGAAAAAATCAGGAAAGCAGGAGGAAAGTTGAAGGACGTCGGCACGAGCACGACGAAGGGACTGATTCAGGTGGCAGCGAATGGCGCGGCAAACGCAAAGTTTAGCCGCCACCATTTACGCATAGACGCAGGAAGGAATACCCGACGCTCGAAATACGTCCAGGGTTCCTATTACGGATGAGTAACCTTGAGACGGATGAAACGCCGGCTTGTCGTATCGAGTGCGGTTTTATCCCGAATTACCAAGGTGCGCACGTTTGCGGAAGTCGTGTCGCTAACGACTTCGGTATTACCGGATCCTGACTGCCACGTTTGCAAATCTCCTGAAACCTCGACGAGAGAAGTGATGTCAGTAGCCCCTGCATCTAGCTGCAGCGTAAATATCAAATGGGGTAAAGCATCAGTGGCTCCGAGATCGGTGCCGACTGAGGGTGATGAGCCGGACGAAGCAACACGAGGGTCAGAGCCCAGGGCGTATTCGATCAGGTTTGCCAGGCCGTCCGAGTCCGGGTCTGCGGTGTCACCGCTCACCGAGGAATCAGTTAGCTCGGTAACGGAGAAATGCGCCTGCTGCCACACAGTGAACCGTGGCACTACCTCGATGAGAACTGGAGAATCGGCGAGCGTGATCGACGCACTATCTCCACTGACGGTCATTGAGGAGCTGGTCCACGTCGCGGTAAGACCATCCGAAGAAAGGACGGAAGGCACAACAGTGGTTAATGCCAGGCCGGAGACGCCAGTCAGGCCGGCAAGAGTAGCGGTTTGATTGTTCGGACTCCAAGCGACCCAACGTCGCGTGCCATCCGCAAAGTCAAAACGCACCACCCAGACGCCCGCACCACCGGTAACGTTATCATCGGTAGCCGTGCCGACTGAAACGAGTGAGGTAGCGCTAAACCCTTCGACTTTTTGATTAAGCAGACGGAAGGAATACCAGGCTTTTTTGCGGATACCAGAGGTGGCATCAACCAGCCCCATGTCATGAAAACCGGAAGGATCAGCTGAATTGGACCAAAAACTATGCCAGAAAACAGTCTGGACTCCCTTGCCAAACAACAGGCACGGGCGTCGCCAGACGTCGGCAGCTTGTCCGTCTACGCTTGCATAGGCAGGATTGACATTGGAGGTGCTTATGCGGCTGGCCTGCGCGGTTTCGCTGACCCAAATCGGCATCGTTTGCAGGCCGTTGGTGTCCAGGATGGCACGGAACTGGTCGAAGTGGGTAGTCAGTGTCCACCAGGATTTATAATCGTGGTAATTGAACACGTCGAAGCCTGCGCCACCGCCAGCCGTCAGCACATCCTGCAACCAAGAATAAGCGTTTGCCATGGGGTAGCCGTAGTTGCCCAGCAAACCTGCGATCACGACCTGAGCCTCAGGATCGGCCGCACGAATGGCGTTTCGATTATAAAGTAGAAAAGCCGCATAGCCTGCGGCGGTAAAGCCTGCGGGCGGTGTGGTCTTGGTGTTCATCTCGTTGGCAATTTCCCAGTATTTAATCTTGGCCTTGTAGCGATTAACCACGGTCTGGAGATAGGTGGTCGTTTGTGTGCCGTAGGAGGAGGCACTCCAAGCGTTAGTCGATGCGGTTCCAGGCGGGACGTAATAGTTCAAGGCATCCGCACCATAGAAAGTAGGGAGGTAACCAAATGGATGAGCGCTCGCTAAAACGGCGTCAGCATCAGTGAACTTAAACAACCCATTGGGGTATTGCACCGAACTCCAGCCAACGTCGTTGGGGTTAAAGTGACGCAACCCGACGCAGCCGACTTCTTCAAACAGCGCAAGTTGCTGTTCCGTCGTAAGGCTTGAATTACCTATGAAAACTCCATTAAGCCCGATTCGGAACGGTGGAGTGGAAGGAGCGACGGCGAACAAAACCGGGAGTGCCCCAAGGAAAATACAGATGGCCTTAAGCGACGAGCAAAGTCGGGAGAGCGAGATGAACATAGGCACGCGAGATAAGAAACAGACGCTGCGCACTGCTTAAAAGTTGCACGGAGATTCACTCGCCCCAACCGGTGCCCGTGCCCGCTGCACGGCAAGAGACGCAGCGGTTGCTTAATATATTATTTATGCGACAGTCCGCCCCTGATTAACGTAAAAAGCCGACCCGAAATCGGGTCGGCTTTTATATGCCGTGGACTTCGTGCGAAACTTAACCGCCTGAAAGCGTCTGGATGATCTTCACGAGCGGCAGGAAAAGGGCGATAACGATGGTTCCGACCACCACAGCCATGAAAACGATCATGATAGGCTCAATAATTGAGGTGATAGAGGTGACCGCATTGTCCACCTCCTCGTCGTAGGTGTCGGCGATTCGTGTAAGCATCTCGGGTAAAGCACCGGTTTCCTCGCCGACCTCGACCATGGAAGTCACCATGGTTGGAAAAATTTTAGTGGCCTCGAGCGGCTTGCCAACACCCTCACCCTCTTTGACGCGATCGTGAACGCTATTGAGCGCCTCTGCGATGTGGACATTGCCAGAAGTGTCGCGGGTGATGATGATGGCCTGCAAAATCGGCACACCGGAAGACAGCAAGGTGCCAAAAGTGCGAGTAAACCGGCCTACCGCAGCTTTAAGGAAAAGAGGTCCGAAAGCCGGTATGTTGATCTGAATATAATCTACGATACGACTGCCTGCCTTGGTTTTGCAAAGCATACGGAAGCCGACCACAGAGCCGACA
>JBEGTN010000245.1:0-5570 GCA_041179405.1 Verrucomicrobiota bacterium | reverse complement strand
ATGAAGGCCAAAAACTTGATGCGCTCGGCCACGGCACCGGAGACGATGGTCGCTGCGGTGCCGGCGAACACGAGCTGGAAAAAGAACTTCGCCCAGAGCGGACCCGGGGTCCAGTTGATCGCGCTGTAGTCGCCTTTATAGACCGCGGTCGAGAATGGGTTCATCGCGGCGTAAGCCGAGCCCAAGGCGGGCGAGTTATCCGCGCCACTCACGAAGAACAATCCGGTGGTTCCGAAGAAGCCGTTGCCGTCACCGAACATTAGCCCCCAACCAATCACGTAAAACGAGATGGTGGAGAGCGCGAAGACGATAAAGTTTTTCGAGAGGATGTTCACCGCGTTTTTGGCGCGGCAAAGACCGGATTCGACGAGGGCGAAACCGGCGTTCATCCAGAATACAAGGAAGGCGGTGACAAGGACCCACACCGTATCAAGACCAATGCGCATGCTGCTCAGCGCGGCGACATCGACAGCGGGTGACGCCGGGGCTGCTGCAACTGCGGCGGCAGCGACTGCAGGCGCAGAATTTTGAGCAAAACACGAGGCTGCCGTCAGCGAGAGAAAAGCGACTATACCTGTCAAGTGTAGCAACCCATCAAAGGGCTTGGACGATAATTTCATATTTATATCAGTTACGCGGTGCTGTTTTGGCCTACCTCAAAAGATAGGTTTTAGAGCCTCCGTCCTTAGCATCGCGTATGCCAACAGAGCCTGCGCCCAAGGCGTGTCATGTATTTTGAATACACTCTCGAACGGGCAATTCCGACACCTCCCTCTTCAGCGCGCCCATCCTTCCTCAAAATATCGCTCACGGCACAAAGACTGCATACCTTGCTTGCGTGCTACCTATCGCCCTTGCCTCTGATCAGGGGAGTAAAATCCCACTTCTTCTGACCCTTCCTTTTGGACTTCTGCTGCTGCTTGTAGCGGCGATGCCGCTCTCGCCGGCGCGGGTAAAACACTGGTGGGAAAAATACTATGCCCACGTCGCCGTCGGACTGGGGCTGTTTGTCGCGAGCTACTACTTTTTCCAGATACCCAACGGAGGCGCCATCACCCTGCACACCGCGCATGAATACTTTTCTTTCATCTCGCTGATAGGCTCTCTTTTCGTCGTGGCCGGAGGTATTCACCTCAAAGTCAAAGGAAGTGCGACTCCGCTCGAAAACGTGGTGCTTTTATTCATCGGAGCCGTCCTGGCCAACTTCGTCGGCACGACCGGTGCCTCGATGGTGCTGATACGTCCTTTCATCCGCATGAACAAAGTGCGCGTCAGTGCCTACCACATCGTTTTTTTCATCTTCATCATCTCCAATGTCGGCGGCGCACTCACCCCGATCGGAGACCCACCGCTCTTTCTCGGTTACCTGCGTGGTGTTCCTTTCTTCTGGTTGCTGGATAAATGCATCATCGCCTGGCTTGTTGCGATCGGTGCGATTCTGACGGTTTTTTATTTTATGGACTCAAGGTCCTACAAAAAAATCCCGACGAGTCTGCAAATCAGCGCGGAGCATTCAGACACCTGGCGATTCGAGGGCGGGATCAATGTCCTGTTTCTCGCCGTCATCATCGGAGCGGTTTTTTTGCCCGACAAATGGTTCCTGCGCGAGGTCGTGATGCTCGGCACCGCCTTCGCCTCCTACCGATTGACCCCGCGTGTCGTTCATGAACAAAACCATTTTGGTTTCGGCCCCATCAAGGAGGTCGCATTCCTCTTCATCGGCATATTTTTCACCATGATGCCGGCACTCGGATACCTGGAGTCGCACGGCCCGGAATTTGGTCTGACCAAGCCTATTCACTATTACTTTGCCGCAGGCTCGCTCTCGTCAGTTCTCGATAACGCGCCGACCTACGTGAACTTCCTTAAGCTCGCCGAGGTCACGGCGAGAGCGGCCAACCCGATGGATTTCGCTAGCGCAGGCTCGGAGAGCGCCTCGCTTGCCATCCTGCTTTCACAGCAACCCAATCTGATAATCGCCGTGAGTCTAGGAGCCGTGTTTTTCGGTGCCATGACCTACATCGGAAACGGCCCCAACTTCATGGTGAAAGCCATCGCAGAATCAGCCGGCGTCCGAGTGCCGTCGTTCTTCGGCTACATATTCAAATACAGTCTGCCGATTCTGTTGCCGGTCCTGGCACTGGTGGGATACCTGTTCCTCTGAAATCCCACGTCGAACGTGCAAAATGATTTCGCCCACACCCCGCCGTGACGGAGATATGGGCGAATAAAGCGAGCAACGGTTGCTCGCTCCGGGCGGCGGGATCACTCAGTTGAGCTACCCGCAAAGCACACCAGGAACATTACTCCGTCACCGGAGTAACGACGGTAATGTGGAGTTCCTTCAGCTGCTTATCAGTCACCGGGGTCGGCGACTGGGTCATCAGACACTGCCCTTTTTGCGTCTTGGGGAAGGCGATGACGTCACGAATGCTGGTCGTGCCGCAGAGTAGCGCGCACACGCGATCAAGACCGAAGGCGATGCCGCCGTGCGGAGGCGCACCATACTTGAAAGCGTTAAGCATGTAGCCGAAGCGCGTCTCGACCACGTCGGCCGGGATCTTGAGCACGTCCTTGAATACTTTTTCCTGCACTGCCGGCTGGTGGATGCGGATCGAACCGCCGCCGAGCTCCATACCATTTAACACGAGGTCGTAGTGCTGGCCACGGACCTTGGCCGGATCGCTGTCGAGCAGGTGCAGGTCCTCGGGGACAGGAGCGGTGAAGGGATGGTGCGTAGCGAGGTAGCGCTTGGCCTCCTCGTCGTAGGTCATGAGGGGGAACTCGACCACCCAGAGGAATTTCCAGTCGTCGTGGCGGATGGTCATCTTGCCGCGTTTGACGAGGAGTTGCGCGGCCTCAAGACGAATACGACCGAGGATGGCGCAGGCCTTTTCCCAGGGCGCGGCGGCGAAGAACACCATGTCGCCGTCGGCGATGCCGAGCTGCGCGGTGAGCGCGGCTTTCTCGGCCTCGGAGAAGAATTTCACAATGGGCGACTTCCACTCGCCGCCCTCGCACTTGATGAAGGCGAGGCCTTTCGCGCCGAGCGATTTTGCGATGTCCTCGAGCGTCTTGAGCTCGCCCTGGGTGAGGTCCGCGAGGCCCTTCGCGTTGATGGCCTTGATGACGCCGCCGCCCGCGACCGTGGCTTGGAAAACCTTGAAAGCGGAGGCGCGGAAGGTCTCCGAGAGGTCGGTGAGCTCGAAACCAAAACGCATGTCGGGCTTATCGACACCGAAGCGGTTCATCGCCTCGCCGTAGGGCATGCGCAGGAAGGGCGTCGGCACGTCGGTGCCGAGAACCTCTTTCCAGATCCTTTTCACCATGCCTTCAAAAATCCGATAAACGTCCTCGCGGTCGATGAACGAGGCCTCGACGTCCACCTGGGTGAACTCCATCTGGCGGTCGGCGCGCAAATCCTCGTCACGGAAGCAGCGCGCGATCTGGAAATAGCGCTCCACCCCGGCGACCATGAGGATTTGCTTAAACTGCTGGGGCGACTGCGAGAGCGCGTAGAACTGGCCGGCGTGGATGCGCGACGGCACGAGGTATTCGCGCGCACCCTCGGGGGTGGATTTGAAGAGAGCGGGCGTCTCGACCTCGATGAACTCTTGGGAGTCGAAGTAGTCGCGGATGGCCTTGGTGGCCTTGTGGCGCACCTGGAGGTTATGGCGCATCTTTGGACGGCGCAGATCGAGGTAGCGGTAGGTGAGACGCAGGTCTTCGTTGACCTTGTCGCCACCGGCATCGGTGAGCGGGAAGGGCGGCGTTTCGGAAATGTTGTGAATGATCAGCGCGGTGGCCGAGACCTCGATGGCGCCGGTGGGGAGGGAGGCGTTGACCGTGCCCTCGGGGCGGGCGACGACCTCGCCGCTAATGGCAATAACCGACTCGGGTTTCACCGTGGCGGCCTGGGCGGCGAGCGCGGCGTGGTCCTGCGGGTCGAACTTGACCTGCGTGATGCCCTTACGGTCGCGCAAATCGATAAAAAGAATGCCGCCGTGGTCGCGGATGGAGTCCACCCAACCGACAAGAGAGACAGTGGCGCCGAGGTCGGCGGCGGTGAGCTGGGCGCAGTGGTGCGTGTTCGTCATGGGTCGAATCGATTGAATAAAACGATCAGCAAAGCTGGCGCGAAGGCGCGGCGGCAACGAGATTTTGGCGGGAGTTATCAGACGACGCGGGTCAGCAGCGCCTTTAAACCCGCGAAACAGCTGGCCCACCGCAGCCTAAATACCCACAAACAGCCCCGACTACACCATGATAGACGCCGTCAAACACCTCATCGACTTCATCCTCCACATCGACGTCCACCTGCGCGAGATCGTCGCCAACTACGGCACCTGGACCTACGGCGTGCTCGCGTTGATCATCTTCGCCGAGACCGGTCTGGTCGTGACGCCCTTCCTCCCCGGCGACTCCCTGCTCTTCGCCGCCGGCGCCCTCAGCGCCGCCGAAGGCAGCCAGCTGAACGTCCACCTCATGGCGCTCCTGCTCTTCGCCTGCGCCGTCGCGGGCGACAGCCTGAACTACTGGATCGGCTCGCGCGTCGGCCCGGCGGTTTTCAAACGCGAGGACTCCATTTTCTTGCGCAAAAAACACCTCGAACGAGCCCATGCGTTTTTCGAGAAATACGGCGGCCGCGCCATTATCCTCGCCCGTTTCGTGCCCATCGTGCGCACCTTTGTTCCCTTCGTCGCCGGCATCGGCAGCATGAGCTACAAACAGTTCATGGCCTTCAACGTCGTGGGCGGCTTGGTCTGGGTTTATTTCTTCTGCTACGCGGGCTTCTTTTTTGGCGCGACTCCGCTGGTGCAGAAAAACTTCAAGCTCGTGATCCTCGGCATCATCTTCGTCTCGATTCTCCCCATCGTGTTCGAGTTCGCCCGCGCCTGGCTCGCCAGCCGCAAAGAAAAAGCCGTGTCCTGAGTGACACAGGCATTCCTGCCTGTGTGTTTGCTTGCGATGGCTGCTCCCTCTGCGTCCTGCCCATCCGCCCGCCCACCCACCAGCCGGTCTTAATCCTTTCTTAACGCGTCCCCGCCTCCGCTTAATTAGGCGAACGCGTCCGTCTGCGGCATACTGGGCCGCATGACATCGCACGACTGGCTTCTCGTCGCCCTCTTCCTCGGTTCGCTTACCGCGCTCACACCGCTCCTCGGCGCTTACATTGCCCGTGTCTTCACCGGAGAGCGCCACTTTCTCCGCCGCCTGCTCGGCCCGCTCGAGCGCCTCGTCTATCGCCTCGCCAGCATCTCGCCCGAAACCGAGATGACCTGGAAGGGCTACGTTGCCGCCCTCCTCGTTTTCGACGCCCTCGGCCTCGCCTTCGTATTCGGCCTGCAACTTCTCCAGGGCTCCCTCCCTCTGAATCCCGCCGGCATGGCCAGCGTCCCCTGGCAGCTCGCGCTCAATACCGCCGTTAGCTTCGCCACCAACACCAACTGGCAGGCCTACTCCGGCGAGGCCACGATGAGTTACCTCACCCAGATGCTCGGCCTCGGCGTGCTCAACTTCCTCAGCGCCGCCACCGGCATCGCCGGCCTCATCGCCCTCATCCGCGGCCT
>JBEGTN010000244.1:0-3765 GCA_041179405.1 Verrucomicrobiota bacterium | reverse complement strand
TGCATGCAAACTCATGGGCGCAGCGTGGCCATGCCCGCCACCATCCTCAAGTCATCCTTACGCCAGCCCTGCTTATCCGGTGCGCGGTGAAACTGATACTCCGCGTAATGGGTTGCCCTTGTCCGCAATCTACGGAAACGGTCTGTTTCGCATGCGCCGACCCTTTACCTCATTTAGTTTTTTCGCCCTGTCCGGCCTCGTGCTCGCCGGTTGCCGCAAGGATGAGATCAAAACCTACCGGGTGGCCAAGGAGTCCGCGCCCGCCGCCGAGGTGATGCCCGCCACCGCAGCCGCTCCCGCCGGCCCAGTCGCGCCGTCGAACATGGCGGCCACACCCGTGACCACCGCCGATGGCCCCGGCCTCGACTGGACCGCCCCGGCCCACTGGCAATCCCGCCCCGCCTCCGCCATGCGAAAAGCCACCTTCGTCGTCACCGGCGAAGGCGGCGCCACCGCCGAGCTCTCCGTCACCGCGTTCCCCGGCGATGTCGGCGGCAAACTCGCCAACGTCAACCGCTGGCGCCAGCAGATCCAGCTCCCGCCCATCACCGAGGCAGATCTCGGCCCCGCCCTCCAACACCTCGACGTCGGCGGCCTGCATCTCGATGTGGTCGAGTTGATCGGTCCCGGCGAGCCCCCCGCCCAGCGCGTGCTCGGTGCGCTCGTGCCCTACGAGGGCGCCACCTGGTTTTTCAAACTCTCCGGCCCCGCCGCCCTGGTCGCCCGCGAGCAACCCGCCTTCCTCTCCTTCCTGCAATCCCTGCACCCCCGGAGCTAAGCCCCCTAGCACCGTCTTCCGTCCTCCGTCTTACGCCTTCCGCCCTCCCGCCCATGCGCGAACTCTACCGCGAATCCATCCGTTTTTTCGTCTCCCTGAAGCTCACCGTCTGGCTCCTGGTGCTGTCCGCCTTGCTCGTGTTTTTCGCGACGCTCGACCAGGTCCACCTCGGCATCTGGGCCGTGCAGGAAAAATGGTTCAAGAGCCTGATCGTGCTCCACCAGATCAAGGGCTTTCCCGTCCCGATTTTCCCCGGCGGCTATTTCATCGGCGGGCTCCTGCTCGTGAATCTGGTTCTCGCCCACCTCAAGCGCTTCGCCTTTAGCTGGAAAAAAGCCGGCATCCAGCTCGTGCACGGCGGGCTCATCCTCATGCTGCTGGGCGAGCTTTTCACCGGTCTTTTCCAGGAGGAATACCAGCTCCAGCTCAACGAGGGCCAGACGCGCAACTACTCGCAAAGCTGGCGCTATCACGAGCTCGCCGTGGTCGATACCACGTCGCCTTCCGAAGATGTCGTGACCGTGATCCCCGAGTCGCGCCTCACCCGTGAAACCGACATTCAGGTCCCCGCCCTACCTTTCCGCCTGGTGCCCCGCTCCTACTACCCGAACGCCACGCTCGTGATGAAGGATCAGCTGCCCGCCGGACAGCTCGCGGTCGAAAACCTCGCCACCACCGGTCTCGGCCCCCGCTTCGCCGTCACCCCGATGGAGGTCACCTATGATCCGGCCAAGAAAAACTGGCCCGCCGCCTTCGTCGAGGTCGTCTCCGCCGAGGGCAGTCTGGGCGTCTTCCTCGTCTCCTCCCTCTTCACCGATCCGGAGTCCTTTACCTACGCCAACCACACCTGGCGTCTCTCGCTCCGCCCCGAGCGCGCCTACAAGCCCTACTCCCTCACCCTGCTCAAGGTGACGCACGACGTTTACGCGGGCACCGATATCCCCAAAAACTTCTCCAGCCGCATCCGCCTCACTAATCCTGAAGGCAAGGAGGACCGCGAGGTCCTCATCTACATGAACAACCCCCTGCGCTACCAGGGCCTCACCTTTTACCAGTATCAAATGGACGCCGCCAAGGCCATGACCGTCCTCCAGGTCGTGCGCAACCCGTCCTGGCTCATCCCCTACATCAGCTGCCTGCTCATGACCCTCGGCCTGCTCTGGCAGTTCTCCGCCCACCTGCTCGCCTTCTTCCGTAAACGCGCCGCCGTCCCCGCCGCCTCCGCCTCCCCTCGTTCCGCCTGAGCCACGCGCCATGAAGAAACTGGTCCCCCTCCTCGTCCTCGTCCTCGGCCTGCTCTACGTCGGCTCCACCCTCGTCCCGCCGCGCGCCCCCGCCGGCGCTCCCGACACCGTCGCCTTCGGCCGCCTGCCCGTGCTCGTCGGCGGGCGTATCAAACCGCTCGATACCGTCGCCCGCTCCACCCTGCTCCAGTTGCAAGGCCGCCAGACCGTGCGCCTCGCCGACGGGTCCACCCTCTCGCCCTCGGAATGGATCGCCGCCCTCGTGCTCGGCGACCGGCAGGCCCACGCCTACCAGGTTTTCGAGATCCTTCACCCCGACGTCCTCGCCCTGCTCAAACTCTCCGAAACCGACGGCGGCGGGAAAAAACGTTTCTCCTACGCGCAGCTCACCCCCGGCCTCGCCGAGATCGAGCGCCAGGCCCGCCTCGCCGAGCCCATCGAGGCCCAGCGCCGCACTCCGTTTCAACGCGAGATCATCCGCCTGCGCGACAACATCGGGCTCTTCGTCCGCATCGAGTGCTCGCTCGTCCCGCCCGACCTCGTCCAGCCCCTGGACGAGCTCACCACCTTCCAGAAAGACCTCGTGCCCGCCGTCGCCGCCGTGCGCCTGCGCCAGCAAGGCAAACCCCACGACACGGAAGCGGCCCGCCGCGTCATGGACCTCGCCAGCCGCTTCGACTTCATGGCCCAGAACGCCTACTTGATGCCCGTGCCGCCCGACGACGCCGAGCGTGAAGACACCGCCTGGCGCAAGACCGGCGCCGTCCTGCTCGAGACTTTCCAGAGCGGCGAGATCGAGGCCCACGTCCTCAGCTACGCCGGCCTCGCCTACGCCTGGCGCAACCAAAAGGCGGAGGAGTTCAACACCATCGTCAAACTCCTCCGCGCCGAGTTGCAGAAGCGTTTCGCCGCCCAGCTCGTCAAGGTCGATACCGAAACGCGCTTCAAGGCCGCCGCGCCGTTTTACGCCGGCATGGTCATCTTTGTCGCCGCCCTGCTGCTCGCCGTGTTCTCGTGGCTGAAATGGCCCGACGCGCTCGGCCGCTCCGCCTTTTACCTGCTCGCGCTCGGCTGGGTGCTGATGACCGCCGGCATCGCCACCCGCATGTGGCTGGAAGGCCGCCCGCCCGTCACCAACCTCTACTCCTCCGCGCTCTTCGTCGCCTGGGGCGCGGTCGGCCTCTGCCTCATCCTGGAAAAGATCCACCCGCGCGGCCTCGCCAGCGCCGCCGGCGGCATCATCGGCTTCGCCGGCCTCATCATCGCCCACCATCTTTCGCTCAGCGGCGACACCCTCGAGATGATGCGCGCCGTGCTCGACTCGAACTTCTGGTTGGCGACCCACGTCGTCATCATCACCATCGGCTACAGCGCCACCTACCTCGCCGGCTTCCTCGCCGCGCTCTACGTTCTGCGCGGTTTCTTCACCCGCTCGCTGGACCGCGACACCGCCGCCGCCCTGGAGCGCATGGTTTACGGCATTCTCTGCTTCGCGACGCTCTTCAGCCTCGTCGGCACCATTCTCGGCGGCATCTGGGCCGACCAGTCTTGGGGACGCTTCTGGGGCTGGGACCCGAAGGAAAACGGCGCGCTCATCATCGTGATCTGGAACGCGGTCCTGCTCCACGTCCGCTGGGGCAAGCTCGCCGGGCCGCGCGCCTTCATGGCCCTCGCCGTCTTTGGCAATATCGTCACCAGCTGGAGCTGGTTCGGCACCAACCTGCTCGGCGTCGGCCTGCACAG
>JBEGTN010000243.1:0-2903 GCA_041179405.1 Verrucomicrobiota bacterium | reverse complement strand
TCGATCTGATTTTTGAAACCCCCGCCCAAGAACGACTGGATCTTCAAGTGGAAGCCGCCGTAACCGCGCTCGATACCATCCTTGACGAATACCGGGTGTTCCTCGCCTACGCCCAGAACCTCTGAGTTTTGTCCTTATTTTGCCACTACAGGAAGTGGTGCGCATGCCCTTGAAGTTATGTTCAAGGCCACGGGGCGGCGGAGGCCGAGCTGGAGCTCGGCGTTCCCTGGGGTGGGGCATGAAAAAGCCCGACCCATGAGTGGGTCGGGCTGGGGTGGGGCGGAACGGACGGGCTCTCGCGGTCGGGAATCAGAGCTTCAGGAAGGGCTTGAGCTTCTTGAGGGACGCGGGGCCTACGCCTTTGACTGTGCTCAGGTCTTCGAGGGTGGCGAAGGGGCGCTGTTTGATGATCTCGGCGGCGACCGTCTTGGTAAGTCCTTTTACCGTGGTCAGCACGGCGGCGGTGGCAGTGTTGATCGAGATGAGGGTGTCGGCGACGGCCGGGGTTTTTGCGACGGGAGCAGCAACGGCGGCGGCGGGCTTGGCGGCGACGGCGGGAGCGGCAGAACTTGAACTCACGTTCAAGCCTACGGGGGCAGCCGGCTTGGCGGCGGCGGGCGTGGCGGCGGCAACGGCGGCCACCGGGGCGGGGACGAAGGTCACGAAGTGACGGGTGGCGTAGGCGGCGCCGTTCCACTCGCGGAGCATCACCACGAGGTGGGCGCGGGGGTTGGCGGGTTTGGTGGCGCGGAGGTGCAGCGCACCAGGCGTCCAAGAATCGCCGCCAGTCAGGCTGCCAAGGATGGCGCCGGCCACGGGTTGGCCCTCGAACTCGCCACCGGTGTAGGCGGCGTCCAAGGCCCAGACCTCGACGGAGAGGGTGCCGCTGAGGTTGTCGGCACGGGGGTTCTCGACGTGGTCGAGGTCGAGGACGAGTTCGGTGTCGGACTCGAACCAGAGGCCGACGGGGCCGGAGAGGCGGGGCTGCACGAAGGACTGGGCGAGCGAGTAGGTGGCAAAATCGTGGAGCACGATGGAGCCGGCGGCGTCGCGGGCGACGAGCGCGAGGCTGAGGGTGTGGAAGCCTTTGGTGGCGGGGAAGAGGGCGCCGGCGGCGATCTCGAAGTTGTCCACCGCGCCGGTCAGCTCTGAGAGGGGCGGGAGCGCGACCTCGGTCACCACGTGGGCGGCGAGGACATCGAGGCCCGAGGCGGGGGCGTTGGAGGTGGCGACGAGGCGCAGGCTCCAGGTGCGAGCGAGGTCGGCACCGGCGTCGGCGTGGAACGAGGCGTTGAGGAACACGGTGTCACCGTCGAAACGGTAGCCGTGGGAAAGGCCGAGGCGCGCCACGGGAGCGGCGGCGACGGCGGGTTGTTGAGCGGACGGTTTGGTTTGGGTCTGGGTTTTCATGGAAAAAATTGAAAAGAGGAAATTCGGAAAATTTGGAAATTCGGAGTGTTGCCGTATTTCTTCGTTTCCGTGTTTTCGCGTTTTAAGATTTAGCGGCGCAGCGTGGCGGGGTCGCGGAGATCGAGGGTGTGGGGGAGTTCGGGCGCGACGTTGACCTGGGCGGTCGGGAGGTCGTTGCCCGGCGTGTGGCCTCGGGGGAAGAAGCGCGCGAGACGGCGCGACTCGGCTTCGTAGGAGTTGACCGGGAAGGTCGCGTAGTTGCGGCCGCCGGGGTGGGCGACGTGGTAAACGCAGCCGCCGAGGGAGCGGCCGTTCCAGGTGTCGATCACGTCGAAGACGAGCGGCGAATCCACTCCGATGGTCGGGTGCAGGCAGGACTCGGGCTGCCAGGCGCGGTAACGCACGGCGGCGACGAATTCGCCGTTGACGCCGGTGGGCTGGAGCGGGACGCGGCGGCCGTTGCAGGTAACGACGTAGCGCTCGCCGACCGAGCCGGTGACGAAGACTTGGACGCGCTCGACGGAGCTGTCCACGAAGCGCACGGCACCGCCGGCGGCGCCTTCCTCGCCCATGACGTGCCACGGTTCGAGGGCGTGGCGGAGTTCGAGGGTGAGGCCGCGGTAGGCGACGTGGCCGTTGACCGGGAAGCGGAACTCGAAGTGCGGATCGAACCACTCGGCTTTGAAGTCGAAACCGAACTCGTTGAGTTCCTCGATCACGTCGGCGAAATCGGCGCGGACGTAGTGCGGGAGCATGAAGCGGTCGTGCAGGCCGGTGCCCCAACGGACGAGGCGGGGCGGCGAGTAGGGCTCTTCCCAGAAGCGGGCGATGAGGGCGCGCAGCAGGAGCTGTTGCGCGAGGCTCATGCGGGCGTGGGGCGGCATCTCGAAGGCGCGCAACTCGAGCAGGCCGAGGCGGCCGGTGGCGGAGTCGGGCGAGTAGAGTTTATCGATGCAGAACTCGGCGCGGTGGGTGTTGCCCGTGACGTCGGTGAGCAGGTTGCGGAAGATGCGGTCAACCAGCCAGGGCTGCACGCGCGCGCCGTCGGCGGTGAGCCGGTCGAGTTCGCGGAAGGCGATCTCGAGCTCGTAGAGGCTGTCGTTGCGCGCCTCGTCCACGCGCGGGGCCTGCGAGGTCGGGCCGATGAAGAGGCCGGAGAACAGGTAGCTGAGCGAGGGGTGGTTGTGCCAGTAGGCGATGAGGCTCTTGAGGAGCTGCGGGCGGCGCAGGAAGGGGCTGTCGGAGGGCTTTTCGCCGCCGACGACGATGTGGTTGCCGCCGCCGGTGCCGGTGTGGCGGCCGTCCACCATGAACTTTTCGGTGCCGAGCCGCGTCTGGCGCGCCTCCTCGTAAAGCACGGTCGTGCGCTCGACGAGTTCGTCCCAGGTCTTGCTCGGGTGGAGGTTGACCTCGATGACGCCCGGGTCGGGCGTGACGGCGAGCTTGTTGAGGCGCGGGTCCTTCGGCGGGGCCTCGCCCTCGATGATGATGGG
>JBEGTN010000242.1:0-4820 GCA_041179405.1 Verrucomicrobiota bacterium | reverse complement strand
AGCACGGCGGAGTCGTTCGCGTCGAGGGGGTATTCGCCGATGCGGTTTTTGGGGGCTTTGGGGAAGGTCTTGAGCTGGCAGAACACCTTCTTGATCGGGCCGGCGGGGAAGGTGGCGAAGTCCACGATGTGGACGCCGACATCGCCGAGCACACCCTTGGAGCCGTGTTTGCTGGAGAGGCGCCAAAGCCAGCCGGGGCTGGTGCGCCAGTCGCCCCAGATGGGGGCGGAGAGCCAGGTTTGCAGGTAACTGGCCTCGACGTGGCGGAGCTCGCCGATCTCGCCGGCGTGGACCCGGGTGGCGATCGCCTGGAGACCCGACCAGTCACGGTAGGAGAAGTTAACCATCGCGATGGTGCCGGCCTTGTTGGCGGCGGCGACCATGCGCTTGGTCTCGGCATGGTTCAGGCCGAGGGGTTTTTCGCAGAGGACGTGTTTGCCGGCTTTCAGGGCCTGGATGGAGAGGGCGGCGTGGAAGGCGTCGGGGGTGACATTGGAGATGGCCTCGCACGGGCACTCGCGGAGGAGTTGAGCGAAATCGGTGTAGGCACCGGAGGCGGGTATGCCGTGTTTGGCGCAGAAGGCTTCGACTCGCGGGCGGTCGATATCGCAGGCGGCGACGAGCCGGACGCCGGGGATTTGCGCGTAGAGCTCGGCGTGGCGGTTGGCCATGCCTCCGGTGCCGACGATGGCGACGCGGACGGGCTTGGGGGCGGCCTTGGCGGGTTTGATTTTGGCGGATTTGGGCTTTGCGGAAGTCATCGGTCGGGGTCGGGTGGGCTTACTTGTGGCCTACGTTGGGGCGGGTGGCTGCTTCGGGATCGTCGGGCAGGGGTTCGAGGGCTTTGGCGTTGAGGCAGGTGTCTTTGATACGGAGGCCGGAGTGGGCCCAGCGGACGCCGTTGGCGATCACGAGCTGGACCTGGGGGTGGTGGTAGGTCGGGTAGGTTTCGTGGCCGGGGCGGAAGTAGAAAATGTTGCCATTGCCGCGCCGCCAGGTGGCGCCGGAGCGGAAGACCTCGCCGCCGGTGAACCAGGAAATGAAGATCAACTCGTCGGGCGTGGGGATGCCGAAGGGCTCGCCATACATCTCCTCGGCGGGGATCTCGAAATAGGGGCCGATGCCTTGGGCGATGGGGTGGGCGGGATTGACGACCCAGAGGCGCTCCTTGTCGGTGGCTTCGCGCCAGGTGAGGGAGCAGGTGTCGCCCATGAGGGTTTTGAAAATTTTGGAATAATGTCCGCTGTGGAGGACGATGAGCCCCATGCCCTCCAGCACGCGGGTGCGAACCTTGGCGACGACGGCGTCGGAGACGGCGTCGTGGGCCATGTGGCCCCACCAGGTGAGCACGTCGGTCTGGTCGAGGACGGCGTCGGTGAGGCCGTGTTCGGGTTCGTCGAGGGTGGCGGTGCGGACGGCGAAGTCGGCGTGTTTACCGAGGGCGTCGGCAATGGTCCGGTGCATGCCCTGCGGGTAGAGGGCGGCGACCTTGGGGTTCTTTTTTTCGTGGCGGAATTCGCTCCAGACGGTGACGCGGATGATGGGTTTGGCGGTAGTCATGGTGGTTGAAGGAAGAGCAGAACGGGAGGAACGGGCAAAACGACGCTCGAAACGAAGTCATAGAAGAGATGCCAGCGATTCCAAGGGCGAAGGCGGTGCGCTGCGGTGCTTGATCGAGCCGCGTGGCGCTGGAGGGCGTTTTCCGGTTCGAGCCACTAGTCAATCATTGATTGACTAGTGGCTCGGAGGCGGGTTTGCATAAAGGCACTATGTCGATGCCTCCGGTTGGAATGGGTAACTATGGGATTTTTCCTGCGCTGGCGGGCGGGATTGTCGAGTCGCTGATCGAGGCCTCGCGGGAGATCGCGGCGGCCAAGGCCAAGGGAATCGTCAAGGCGAAGCGCAGTCGCGGCCGGAGCGCGAGCCACGCGGCGGACGGCGCGCTGTGGCGGGCGCTGGCGGCGCGGGTGGCGCCGTTGTTGGGGCAACGCGGGGCGCAGGCGAAGCTCGGGCGGGAGCTCGGGGTGTCGCGGCAGCAGATTTACGCCTACTTCAAGGGCCGCACGGCCGCGCCGGATGCGGAGCGGGTGTTGCGGCTGATCGTCTGGCTGGCGCTGGCGGAAGCCGAGGCGGCGGAGAAGGCGAAGGCGGCGGCCGACAAAAGTTTGCCCGCGGTGAAGCCGAGAGGTTGAGGCGCGAAGGGGTGTTGCGGGGCGGGTTGAAGCAGGGGAATGGAAAGGCCCTGATGGACGCAGGAGACCAATAAAATCGAAGCACGAACCGGGCGGGACGGCGCGGTGTCGTATCCGACTTACCGATATGTTTGGGGTGGTTCAGGCGGACGGCGCGGCGGGCAGTTCGACGTGGAAGGCGGCGCCGGCACCGAGGGTGCTCTCGCACCAGACGCGGCCGGACTGGATCTCGACGAGGCGCTTGACGATGGCGAGGCCGAGGCCGGAGGAGCCTTCGCCGCCGGTGGGGCGGGCGGCGAGGCGGGCGAATTTTTTGAAGAGTTTCTTCTGGTCGTCCGCGCTGATGCCGGGGCCCTGGTCCGTGACGGTGGCGTGGAGGAGGCCGGCATCCAACTTCAGTTTCAGTTCAACGGCGGTGCCGGCGGGAGAGAACTTGAGGGCGTTGGTGGCGAGATTGAGCACGACGCGAAGGAGCGCGTCGGCGTCGAGATACACGCTGGCGTCGGGCGGACGGGTGATGAGGGTGAGCTTGATATGTTTGCGCCGGGCGGCGGGCAGGAGCTGGGCGCGCAGGAGCTCGCCGAGGTCGATGACGGCGTGGTGCGCCGGTCTGAGTGCGACGGTGCCGGCTTCGTAACGGTGGAGGTCCACGAGGTCGGCGACGGTGGCGAGCATGACCTCGGCGAGCTGGCCGATGTCGCGGCCCATGGCGGGATGCTCCGCAGCGGTGCTGAGTTCGGGGTCGGAGATAAGGGCGGCGAGGCCGTGAATGCCGGAGAGCGGGCTCTTCAAGTCGTGCACGGCCATGGCGAAGATCTCCTCACGCTCGCGCTGGAGGGTTTGAAGGGACTCGTTGAGTTGGCGGACTTGTTCGAGGGCGGTGGAAAGCTCGCGAGTGGTGCGCCGGAGCTGGAGCTGGGTGGCATCGCTGAGGGTGGTGAGCTTCATCGCCTGGCGCAGCAGGCGGCGGTGATGCTTCACCAGCTCGCGGAAGGGTTCATAAACGACATCGCTGAGTTGTTGCTGCGTGAGGGTGGTCTCGGCTTTGCGCAGGGCCTCGGTCTCGCGGGCGAAGAGTTTCTCCACCGGGGCGTCGGTGGTGAAGGGTGGTAGGGAGGAGGCTTTCGACATGGGGACGGGGCGGGAGCGCTAACTCAGGCGATGGGGACTAGGCGGTAGGGCAGGGCAAGGTCGTCGCCGAACTCTTCGCCGGCCTCATGCATGACCTCGATGCCGGGCTGGTAGTGCCACTCGACGGACACGACGCCGCCGGAGCGGTGGTAGTCGTCGAGGAGAAGAAGGAGATCGAGCAGGGCCTTGGTGGAGCTGGTGTTGAGGTAGGTGAAGGCGAGCTCGACCTTGAGCTCGGGGCGGGTGGCGAGGTGCTCGCGCAGCCAGGCGGCGACGGGGTGATAGAAAGCGGTGACGTCCTCGGGGTAGGATTCACCGGCGAAACGAAGCAAGTTACGCGCGGAGTCGAAAAGGACGGCGGGGGTGGTGTCGGTGGCGGGCAGGTTCATGGCGGACGAAAGTGGTGAAGTGGGAATCAGGCGGACGCCGGGGCGAGGTCCTTGGAGAGGGGAACGGAGAGGGTGAAAAACAAACGCCCGTCGGGTAGCGGCACGAAGGCGTGCTCGAGGGGGCCGGAGGCGTGGCGGGCCATCTCGATGAGACCGAGGCCGGCGCCGAGGCTGTCGGGTGGCGGCGGGGCGCGGCGGCGGTCCTTGTGAAGCTGCTTGAGGGCGGCGCGGTCGAGCGGGCGGAGTTCGGCGAGCTTGCCCTCCAGCGAGGCGGCGGCGGGGGGCGTGACGTGGTTGCCGGCGGAGACGACGTAGCCGGTGTCGGTCTCGAAGACGAGAACCAGGCCGATGCCGCGTTGCTGGCCGGGCTCGCCGGCGCGCTCGGCGGAGTAGCGCAGGATGTTCTGCGAGAGCTCGACGAAGGTGCCGAAGAGCAGGTGGCGGGCGTTTTCAGAGAGACCGGACTGGGCGCGAAGCACGCGGCCGTAGTCCACGATGAGCTCCTGGGTGAGCACGCCCATGAAGGAGAGGACGACGCGGCCCTCGCGGGCGGCGAGGTAGTGGGCGTGGATTTGTTCGGGTGTCATTTTGGGGGATGGGGTCAGAGGGCGAGGGTGAGCAAGGTGATGTCGTCGCGCTGGGCGGCGCCGCCGCGGTGGGCCTCGAAAGCGGCGCGGATGCGGGTGCCCTGGTCCTCGACGGGCAGCGTGGCCGTCTCGCGGAAAAGGGCGCGCAGGCGCGGCAGGTCGAAGGGTTGGCGGAGGTGGTTGGGTTGGTCGGCGAAGCCGTCGCTCGCGAGGTGCAGCCTCAGGCCCGGGGTGAGCGGTAGCGTGTGCTGGTCGAAGACGAGGGTGCGCTTCTCGTGCGGGCCGCCGCCGAGGGAGGCGCGGTTGCCCTTGATCTCGCCAAAAACGGGCTCGGTCTGGCCGGCGGGCGCGGGGGCGGTCCACCAGAGCGGGCGGCGGGCGCCGGCGAAGACGAGCTGGTGAGGGTCGAGGCGGATGAGGCAGACGTCCATGCCGTCCTGGCTCTCGGCGCCGGCCTCGTCCTGGCGCAAGGCGGCGCGGACCTGCTGGTGCATACGCGAGAGGATGAGGGCGGGCTCCTC
>JBEGTN010000241.1:0-2684 GCA_041179405.1 Verrucomicrobiota bacterium | reverse complement strand
TCGAGGGCGGCGACGCGGGCGAGGATCGGGGCGAGGGCGACGGCGGAGGGGTTTTCGCGGGCGAGCAGGCTGAAGGATTCGTCGAGGGTGGCGGGCTCGATAAGGACGAGGCGGGTGGCGGGGCTCAGGTAGGGCGCAAGGCCGGTGAGCGAGGGAGCGAGAGCGAGGCGAGGGGAGGCGGCGAGGGTGAGTTTTTCAACGGGCTCGCCGGAGCGTTGCGTGACGGGGTCGAGTTCGCGGATGTCTTCGAGTTCGTCGCCGAAGAAATCGAGGCGGTAGGGTTGCGAGGAATTGACTGGGTAGAGGTCGATGATGCCGCCGCGCACAGCGTAGGTGCCGGGGGCCTCGCAGACGGCCTCGGAGTCGTAGTCGAGGGAGCGGAGTTTTTCGAGGAGGGCCTGGAAGGGGTAGGTTTTGCCCTTGTCGAGGGTGAGTTCGTTGGCGGCGTAGTCCTCGAGGGCGGGGACGCGTGGAAGGAGCGCGGACGGCGTAGTGAAAACGACCAGGGTGGGCGCGGTGGTGAGGGCGCTGGTGAAGGTGCGGGTGGCGCGCAGGCGGGAGAGCACGGCCTGGCGGTCGGCGGAGGCGGCGAAGGCCTCGGCCATCTCGCGGGAATCGGTGAGGGCCTCGGGCAGGACGAGGGTTTCGAGCGGGGGAGATTTATCCTTGGGCGCGGCGGCGGCGGCGTGGAAGAGGGCGGTGTCCTCGGCGAGTTGCTCGGCGGCCTTGAGGGTGTCGGCGACGACGAGCCAGACGGGGGCGGGGTGGCGGCGGAGGAGTTCGGCGAGCACGGCCCCGCGAGCCGGCGGGCAGACGCCGGTGTGTTTGGTGCGGGGAGGGAGAACGAGGGTGGAAGCCACTGAGACGGGAGATGTGTCTAGTAAGGCGCAGAAGGTGCAAAAAGAAAACCCCGCAGCGGCGAATGCCGGTTGCGGGGCGGAAGGGAGGGAGGGCGCGGTGGCGGCGAGATCAGTGGTATTTGATCCAGTGCTCGATCTCGCGGAGGCCGCGACTGACCTCGAGGGTGGTGCCGTCGCGCAGCAGCAGGACGCTTTCGCCGCCGACGCCGGGCTGGAGCTCGCGCACGCTTGCGAGGTTGACGATGGCGGAGCGGCTGACGCGGAGGAATTCCTTCTCGGGAAGCTGGCCGTCGAGCCAGGCCATGGTCTCGCGCAGGATGTGGCGTTGTTTGCCGGCGTGGACGATGGCGTAGTTGCCCGAGGCCTCGATCCAATCGACCTCGCCGACGGGGACGAAGACGGTGCGGTCGTCGTCTTTGATGGCGAGGCGGGTGAGCTTGGGGGTGGCGTCGGTGCGCTGATCCTCCATGAGCTTCAACATGCGGCTGAGGGCATCCTGGGTGCCGCGACCGCCGAGGGTTTCGCGGGCTTTTTGGAGCGCTTCCTGAAAACGGGAGAGCTTGAAGGGTTTTAAGAGGTAGTCGATGGCGTGGGCGTCGAAGGCGCGGAGGGCGTGCTCGTCGAAGGCGGTGGTGAAAATCACGACGGGGAGCTTGCTGCCCGCGAGGGCTTGCAGGACGCCGAAGCCGTCGCGGCGGGGCATCTGGATGTCGAGGAAAACGAGGTCGGGTTTTAACGTGAGGATTTTTTGAACGGCGTCGTCGCCGTCGGGGCTTTCGCCGACGACAAAGATGTCGGCATCACGGGCGAGAAAGCTTTGGAGGCGTTCGCGGGCTAGGGGTTCGTCGTCAACGATGAGGGCGCGGATTTTCATGCGGTTTCGGAGGTGGACGCAGGCGTGTTTTGTGAGCGGAGAGGAAGGGTGACGGTGACTCGGCACCCGCCGCCGACGGCGGGCTCGAGGGTGACGCCGGCGGCGTCACCGTGCAAGGCATGGAGACGTGCGCGGGTATTCGCAAGACCGATGCCGTGGCCGGGGCGAACGGGGGCGGCCACGGCGGCGGAGTCGAGGTCGGGACCGGGGCCGTTGTCGGTGATGGTGACGCGGAGACGGCCGGCCTCGACCGAGGCGGCGATGATGATGCGACCGACGGATTCGCGGCGGCGCTCGACGCCGTGTTTGACGGCATTTTCGAGGATGGGTTGGAGGGCGAGGACGGGGAGGAGGGCGGGGCGGGCGGCGTCCTCGATGCGCCAGTCCACCTGGAGGCGGTCACCAAAGCGGACGCGCTCGATGGCGAGGTAGCAGGCGAGGTGGTCGAGCTCCTCGCCGAGCGTGACCTCGGGGCGTTTGCCGGCGTTGAGGGAGCGGCGCAGGAGCTCGGCGAGGTTGTTGATCATCTCGTCGGCCTGGGCGGCGTCGCGGTGGACGACGGTGGCGAGGGCGTTGAGGGCGTTGAAGAGGAAGTGGGGTTGGAGCTGGGCCTGGAGGGCGGCGAGCTTGGCCTCGGCGAGCGAGGCGGTGAGTTCGGCGGCGCGGCGCTCGCGTTCGCGTAGGCCGAGGAAGGCGGAGTTGGCCTGGGCGGCCATCAGGACGAAGAGGGCGACGGGCAGGTGGAACTGGAGCAGGTGGCGGAAGGGGCCGCCACGTCTCCCGCCGAGCGTGACATCGGCTTTGGCGCCCCCGGCGGGCGGGCCGGGGCGGTTCTCGTTGAAATCAGCGGCACCAGGGAAATCCGGCGCATCGGGTGGCGGTCCGAAATCGTCCTCCTCGCGCGGCGGCGGGCGGCGTTGACCGACGGAGGTTGAGGAGGTGTCGGCGGG
>JBEGTN010000240.1:0-3334 GCA_041179405.1 Verrucomicrobiota bacterium | reverse complement strand
CGTGCGCATCCGCCGCCGCCGGCCAGAGCGTGTCAAACACGTCCGGCAAACGCACCCCCGGCCCGTGAATCAGCGCCACCCGGGCCCGGCAAAAATCCGCCTGCGCCGTGAAGTAAAAGCCCTTCTCCACCAGCCCCGCATCCGCCCACGGCCCCACCGTATCCACGCCCCAGGAGTGCAGCCGCGCGGCGGTGCTGCGTTCCCATGCCTCCGCGCCCGCACCATAAAGCCGCTCCACCGTGCGTGCGTAGGCGCTGCGCAGGACCGGTGCCGGCCCCGCGCGCCCGTGCCGGTTCACTCCCGCGACGGCGCGCAACAGCACCGGCGCATCCTCGGGCGTAAGCAACCACCACGCCCCGCCCGTCGTCTGCCCGACTCGAAAAAAACCCGCCCGCCCGCGCAATGAGTCCGTGCGAATATCCGCAAAAATCGGCCGGTGCGTTTTTTCCCGTGAAGCAGCCATGTTTCTATGCCGTGACCATGCAGTCGAAAGGAGGAGTGGCGAGGTAAGAGTGCGCGCGCGTTGCGGCGGAGACATGCCGCGAACGCAGCGCAACGGAGATGACGCAGCCCGGAGCCGAGGACGAAGGGTAATACCAAGTGTCCTTTGGATTTGGCCTTTGGCCTTTTGTAGGCCCGGTGGTCGGGCATTTCCCGGAGACCCCGACCACCGGTCGGGGCTACAGAGACCCAAGTTGTGGTAACGGCCGACACGGCCGTTACTCCACAAGACCCACCTTGAACGGCATACGGCATACCGCAGAGTCTCCCGCAAGCGAAGCCCCATGCAGCTCACTCACGCGACAAAAAAGCCGGGGCACATGCCCCGGCTTTTTGCGGTTCAGGTTTCACCCGGATCATTCATCCGGACCCGCCGGTTCTTCGGCGGCCGCATCAGCATCGATGGCCGAGCTCACGCGCTTTTTCGTGCGCGGCTTCGTGGACTCGCCCGCTGCCTTCGGCTTGCGCGCTCTGACCGGTTTGGCCGACTTGTCCGCGCCCGCCTCAGCTTCGACGGCCACTGGCGCAGCGGCCGGGACCATCACGGCAGGTGTCTCGCTGGCGGGAGCCTCAACGGAGGATTCCGCGATCACGCCCGGTTCACCGGCCGGTGCAAGGCCCGGCTCGCTGGCCGGCTCAGCCGATGCGATGACAGGCGGCAGCATACGCGGCACCGCCTTGAAGATCGCCCCGCCACCCGCGCCGGCTTCTTCGGCGGCCACAGGTGCCTCGCCCGAGGGAGCCTCAGTCGTTTGCGAATCCGCTCCTGCGCTGGCAGCCAACTCCTTGGCGGAGGCCTGGCGTCCGTTGATCCACGTCACGCCGCGACCGTCCTTGGTGACCCAATAGACATAGACACCGATGATCACCAAGCGCGGTTTCTCACCCGATGCCGGCGGCACGAGGCCGATCGCGGCAAATGCCGCGTCAAACGCCGCCTCCGTTTGCTTGAAAGCCTTGGCCAGATACGTGGTCGAGCCCGAATAGCCGGGGCCGTTGCGATTGCGCCGCATCTGGGGCCGGATCGCATCGAGCAACGCCTCGCCCTGCGGCAAGGCCGCCTGATCCGTCGCCGAGACTTCGGCCGCATCGGCCGCAGGCGTAAAGCCGCCGTCGCCCACCGTGCCTGCCTCGCCGGTGCCTGGCGTCTGATTGCTCGGGGCCACCCCCTCGCCACCCGCCGGGGCTCCGACCGCGCTGGCCGCGCTGGCCGCTGCGGCACGGGCAGTCTCGCGAGCTGCCTCGCGGGCCGCCTGAGCGGCCGCCTGTTGCTCGCGGCGCGCCGTCTCGGCGGCGAGACGCTGCGCCTCGCGCTCGGCGCGCCGCGCCGCCGCCTCGGCCTCGCGCTCGGCCTGCTCGGCCGCGCGCTTCGCCTTCTCCGCCAGCTCCGCCGCGTGCTCTTCGGCGAGCGCGGCATGGACAGGATCATCGGCGCCAAGCGGCGTGCCCGGCACGATGCGAAACTTCGGACGCGGTTTCTCCCGCGTGTTTAAGAAATACTGTCCGCGATTATTTCGATTCACCCAGTAGAGATCGCCCTCGTATTCGAGAAACACAGGCGCGGCCTCCTCGGTCTCGGGGATGTCAAAACCACACTCCTTCATCGCCCCCATGAGGTCGGCCTCGGGTTGCTCCCAGCGCTTGGCGAGGTAGTTCAACGCGACCGATTGTCCGGGCGCGTTCTGGTTCTTGCGCAAATGCGGCTTAAGCGCGTCGAAGAAGGTAGGCAGATCGTCTTCAAAATTGTCGAGGTTCGCCCAGTCGTCCGCGCCATGCGAAACCTCGTCGGCCAGGGCCTCGGGGTCGCCGTCGCGGTCGGTGTCGCGCAGGCTGCGCAGACTGTCCGGCGAGGCGGAGGGCGGAGCACCGGGGGCGTTCGAGCCGTGGGGCGCGTCGGCCGAGGCCCCCGCGTCTCCCGCATACTGTTTGTTCATTAGCTCGACGCGGAGTTTGTCGGCCTCCGCCTTGGCGGCGGCGGCGATGGCCGCTTCGAGCGTCCAGTCGCGCAAGGTCGGGCGCCGGGCGAGTCCGTTGAAGACCAACGAATTCACCGCATCCGTCCGAAAATCGACAATCTCCCACTCGTCTTTACCGAGCTGGTTGAGGTAGGTTTCCAGCATCGTCGCAGAGGCGAATCCGCCCTTGCCGCTGGTGATCACTTTATATTCCCAAAGGGCCATAATTACTTGGTTTGCGTAAAAGCCTGCAACGCATCCCACATGCCTCCTCGATTGCCCAGCCCAATCTTCCATCGCCGCGCTGAATGGGTATCCCGAACCTTCGCTCGGCCCTCAATGCAGGCGGTCGCTTGCGAGAACCGGGGTCGGTGATCGATGCCCGTCCCCTCAATCGTCGTTCGACTTTGCGTCCTCCGTGCCGGACGCTCCTCAACTCCCTCCATGTCCACGCCCGCCGCCCAGTCCGCGCCTCCCGCAGAAGTCCACCCGGACAACCTTGCCGCCAACCCGCCCGTCTCGCCGTGGCGCCTCGGGCTCGCCGGCGCTCGCGCCAACCTGGTCCCCGGCATCTGCCTGCAAGTTTTCGCGCTCAGCCTGCTCGCGGCCTACTACCTCCACGGTCCGTCCCGTGCCGCGCTGGAGCGCCTCGCCGCCTTCCGCGCCGATGTCGGCATGCCCTTCGACTTCGTATCCACCGCGCTTTTCGGCGCCGTCATCCCTTTTCTCGTCCTCACCCTCCGCGCCTCGACCCGCGGTCGCTACAATCTCCCGCAGATGGCGCTCATCACCGCCTTCTGGGCCTACAAGGGCGTCGAGGTTTCCTACTTCTACAGGTTGCAAGCCTGGCTGTTCGGAGAAGGTCACTCCACCGCCAC
>JBEGTN010000239.1:0-5292 GCA_041179405.1 Verrucomicrobiota bacterium | reverse complement strand
TCCCTCGCCAGCTTTCCGGCGGCATGCGCCAGCGTGTCTCCGTGGCCCGCACACTCGCGATCAACCCCCGCATCCTCCTGCTCGACGAGCCGCTCTCCGCGCTCGACGCCCTCACCCGCGCTAACCTCCAGGACGAGATCACCGCCATCCGTCGCACCGACAACACCACCATCCTCCTCATCACCAACTCGGTGGACGAGGCCCTGCTCCTCGCCGACCGCGTCATCCCGCTCACCCTCGGCCCCGGAGCCACGCTCTCGACTCCGGTCACGGTGGACCTTCCCCGTCCGCGCGACCGCGTCGCACTCAACCACGACCCCGAGTTCAAGCGCCTGCGCGCCCAGATTACGGGCGAGCTCCTTGGCTTCGGCGCGAAGCGCAAGCAGACCGTCTCCCGCAAACTCGTCCTGCCCGACATCCTCCCCGAGGATCTTGAGGCACCGCGCGTCAACCGTCCGCCGCGCCGCCCCTCCGAGGAGAAACGCGAGACCATCGTCTCCATCTAGCCGCCTCCTCGCGTCCACCGTCCAATCGCTCTTCGCCACATGAGTTCATTTCTCGAAATTTCACGCCTGTATAAAACCTTTCCGACGCCCAAGGGACCGCTCACCGTCGTGAAGGATTTTGACCTGCGCATCCGCAAGGGGGAGTTCATCGCCCTCATCGGCCACTCCGGCTGCGGCAAGTCCACCGTCCTCTCGATGGTCGCGGGCCTCACCGACATTTCCGAGGGCGGCATCGTTCTCGCGGGCAAGGAGGTCACCGCCGCCGGCCCCGACCGCGGGGTGGTTTTTCAGGCGCCGTGCCTGCTCCCGTGGTTCACCGCCTTCGAGAATGTCATGCTCGGCGTCGATCAGGTTTACTACACCGCGAGCCGTCTCGAGCGCCGGCAGATCGCCGAGTATTATCTCTCGCTGGTCGGCCTCGCCGACGCCATGCACAAGCGCCCCGGCGAGCTCTCCCAGGGCATGCGCCAGCGCTGCGGCATCGCCCGCGCCTTCGCGCTCAGCCCCAAGATGCTCCTCCTCGACGAGCCTTTCGGCATGCTGGACAACCTCACCAAGATGGAGCTTCAGGACGTGTTGCTCGACCTCTGGCAGCGCGACCAGAAGACCGCCCTCATGGTCACGCACGACGTGGACGAGGCGCTCTACCTCGCCGACCGTATCGTGATGATGACCGACGGCCCCGAGGCCACCGTGGGCGATATTCTCGAGGTCAAGTTTCCCCGCCCGCGCAACCGCCGCGAGCTGCTCGAGAACCCTGAGTATTACCGGCTGCGCGAGTATCTCATCCATTTCCTCAACGAGCGCAGCCACCACCGTCCCGCGCCTCGCGAGGCCGCCCCGCCCGCCGCCCAGCCACCCGCTTCCGGCTTTAAGCGCCTCATCAACACCTTCGCCTCCAGTTAATTAGAAATCACGCCGTCTCCTTCCTCCGGCCGGGGTCGCCCTGGCCGTCCTTGCGACTGCTTTGCCCATTTTCCGCCTGTTCAACCACATCCGTCCCACATCATGAACCGTAATCGCCCTCGTCCTAGTCGTCTCGCCGCCCTCGCCACGGGGTTGCTTGCCCTTATGCCCGCGTATTCATACGCCCAATACTCGCCGGCTCCGCCCCGGCCGTATCCCGGCTACATCAACGATTATCTCCGCTCCAAGGATCCCTACAACAACCAGTGGGACATCGGCGTGAATATCCGCGCCCGTCTCGAAAACAAGGACAACGCCGGCTTCACCTCGGCTGGTTCCAACCGCGACTTCTCCGGCGGCCGTCCCACCGGCGGCGCCATCGGCACCATCGGCAAGGCCAGCGGCGACCGCTTCGACAACAACAACACCTACGTGCTCACCCGCATCATGCCGCGCATCGGTTACACCGACAAGTGGTTCTCGGTGTTCACCGAGTTTCGCTCCAGCGACGCGATCGACGACGAGCGCGAGAACAACGGCACGACCTTCAAGCCCCTCACCGGCAACGCCGTCGAGACCGCCAACGCCCCCGGCATCAAGGCCGGTAAAGGCCTCACCGAGCAGGACACTGACCTGAACCTCTACCAGGCGTATTTCACCATCGGTAACCACAAGGAGTTCCCTGTCTCCGCCAAGATCGGTCGTCAGGAGCTCGTGCCCGGCGGTGTTTTCCCCACTCCCGCCGGTCAGGTCGGCCCCGATCAGCGCCAGGTGGGACACTTCCGCTGGAATAACAACGGACGGTCTTTCGACGCCGCCAAGGTCCGCTATCAAAACGCCTACTTCGGCCTCGATCTCTGGACCGGCGGCGTGGTTTACACCGACGATGATAATTTCAACGAGTCCCACTACGACACCGACAAGTTCAACGGCGCTTATTTCAACTTCCCCACCATCTCCCGCCGCGAGGTCGTCGAGGCCTACATCTATCAGCGCGATGTGGATCGCGCCAGCACCACCGAGGATTGGGCCGGCGTCCCCGCGCCCTTCCGCCAGCCCGTGCTCCAGGAGCTCTACACCGTGGGCTTGCGGGTGAAGTCCAAGCCGCTCGCCTACGATGCTTGGGATTACAGCGTCGAGCTCATGCACCAGTTCGGCACTATCCGTAACCGTGATACGCAGGGCAACGCCATCCTCCCCATCAACGCCGTCGGTCGTGTCGCCGGCACCGCGCCCACCGCCGCCCACCTCCGTTCCGTCGAGCTGACCCAGAACGCCAGCGCCGCCATCATCGGTGCCGGCTACTCCTGGACGGAGGCCGCCTGGCAGCCACGCCTCGGCTTCATTTACAGCTACGCCTCGGGTGACGACAACGCTTCCGACGGGGAGTCCGGCACCTTCCAAAACCAGTTCGCCACCACGCATCTTCATTACGGTTACATGGACCTCAACAGTCTGCAAAACCTGCATGATTTCCGCACCGTCTTCACCTTCAAGCCGAAGGACACGGTCACCGTCGCGCTGGAGCACCATTTCCAGTTCCTCGCCACGACCAACGACTATTGGTATAACGTCGCCGGTGTGGCTCGCGGCGGCGGCGCCACCACCGCCGGCACCTTGCCCACCAACGGCAAACCGCTCAACAACGGCAACGGCTTCAACCGTAACGGCAAATACGACAACGCCCTCGGTCAGGAGCTCGATCTGGTCGTAGGCTGGTATCCCAAGCCCTGGCTCCACATCGAGGCGGGCGTCAGCCACTACTTCGCCGGAGACTACATCGAGCAGACTTGGGCCAAGGCTCCCGGCAAGTCCCTCGACGCCAGCTACACCTACGTCCAGACGACCTTTAACTTCTAATCACGTCGCATCGTTTGGGAGGAGGAGGCGCCTTGCCTCCTCCTCGTGGCAACGAAGCCCCGCCTCTCCCGGCGGGGCTTTTTTATGCCCGCGCGGTCGCGTTTTTTCTTCCCCGTCCGTTTCATGAGTCCGCTTCATCGAATCAAACCGTAGATTTCGTCCATATTTACCCGATTTCAGGCCCACCTGTGCATGAAAGCTGCTTAGTGATGTCCGACTAAGCATGAAATTCTCTCAACTTCGCTCCGCCGGTCACTGGCCCACGCTCCTCACGTCGTTTCTCTATTTCGACGTCAGTTTTATGGTCTGGACCATCCTAGGCGCCCTCGGCGGTCTCATCGCCCCCGATCTCGGTCTCGCGCCCCAACAAAAATTCTTGATGGTCTCCACGCCCATCCTGGCCGGCGCTTTTCTGCGCATCGCGCTCAGCATGTTGGTGGATCGCATCGGCACCAAGACCACCGGCATCCTCGCCCAGCTCGTCGTCATGGCCGGCCTCGCCGTCGCCTGGAAGTTTGGCATCCACAGCCTTAACCAGGCCCTCGCCCTCGGCTGCGTGCTCGGCCTCGCCGGCGCCAGCTTCGCCGTCGCCCTGCCTCAGTCCGGCCGCTGGTATCCGCCTCACATGCAGGGCGTCGTGCTCGGCCTCGCCGGTGCCGGCAACATCGGCGTCGTGATCGACCACTTGCTCGCCCCGCGCATCGCCGCCCATTGGGGCTGGCCCGCTGTCTTCGGCGCCGCCCTCATCCCCCTCGCCATCGCCTTCGTGCTCTACGCGATTTTCTCCAAGGAGCCTCCGGGCGAGTTTAAGAAGAAAAAACTTTCCGACTACGTCGCCATTCTCTCCCAGCGCGACGCCCATTGGTTCTGCTTTTTCTACACTATCAGCTTCGGCGGCTTTGTCGGCCTCGCCACCGCCTTCGCCATCTACTTCCGCGACCAGTTCGGCCTCTCCCCGGTTCACGCCGGCGAGATGGCGGCCTTCTGCACTTTGGTAGGAGCGCTCGGCCGCCCCGCCGGCGGTGCCCTCGCCGACAAGCTCGGCGGCATCCGCTCTCTCACCGTGTTCTACTCCATCGCCGCCGCCGCGATGATCCTCGCCGCCCTCGCCAATAATCTCTGGGTCTGCGGCGGAGCCTTCTTTGTCGCCTCGGGTGCCTTCGGCATGTGCAACGGCTCCGTCTTCCAGCTCCTGCCCCAGCGCTTCGCCAAGGACATCTCCGTCATGACCGGCCTCGTCGGCTGCGGCGGCGGCATCGGCGGCTTCCTCCTCGGCATGTTCTTCGGCGCCTCCAAGGCCCAGACCGGCAGCTACACCTTCGGCATCATCTTCTTTGCCTGCCTCTGCCTCGTCGCTCTTTTTGGCCTTAAGCTCGTCAAGGTCCGCTGGCGCACCACCTGGGGTGCCACCGCCGCCGCCCGTATCTGAGCCGCGCGTTCATCGCACCTCCCTCGACCCGGCCGCGTGCCGGGTCTTTTCTTTTCCCCGCTTCAGGTCTTCGCTCTCCGTCGTTCTGTCCTTTGTCGCTCTGTCGTTCTGAAAATGCCCCGCCTTCACTTTCAAGTCACCGCCCATACCGCCTCCGGCGAGTCCGGTCGCGCCAACCAGGACGCCGTCCTCCACCGCATCTTCCGCGACGACTCCGTGCTCGCCGTCGTCGCCGATGGGGTCGGCTCCGCCCGCGCCGGCGGCGAGGCCTCCCGCCGCGCCGTCGAGATGCTCGCCGACTACTGCTCCGCCCGCACCCCCGCCTGGAGTCCCCGCCGCGCCCTGGCCGAGTTCATCCTCCGCTTAAATCGTCAGCTCCATCAGGAAAGCCTCGCGCGTTTCGAGGCGCCCGAACTCCTCACCACGCTCGCTGTCGCCCTTGTGGTCGGCCCTCGTGTTTACCTCGCCGCGCTCGGCGACTCGCCGATTTATCTCCGCCACGCCGGGCGGCTCTCTCGTCTTTCCGAGCTGCATCTCTCCACCCTTCGCGGCCAGGAAAACGCCCTCACCCAGGCGCTCGGCCTCGCCCCC
>JBEGTN010000238.1:0-2523 GCA_041179405.1 Verrucomicrobiota bacterium | reverse complement strand
TCCAGCAATACGGGCAAGGCCGGCAGCAAAATCCCGCAATCTTCACGAAGAAGCTCCAGCCACAAGGCGGCCTCGTCAGCTTCCTGAAGCAAGACCTCAAGTTTGGAAACAAACTCCGCATCGGAACGAGCGCGGGACGCCTCGCGGGAATGCGCCGCCACGGAAGTGCCGGCGCGAAGCAACTGTTTGCCCAAAACATGGACCTCTTCACGCTCTTTCGGAAGGGCGACGTAAAGCCGAACTGTGCCGGAGGCAAAGGCCTTGCAGCGCTGGCGAAGTTCTTCCGATAGACGACTCATTTTTGCTTTTTAGATTTTCCGCGTTTCAGCTTTTGCCTTGGCTTGCCCACGCGATTCCGGCGGCACGCGCGGCTGCGGTATAGGCTGCAATCTGCCCTAGAGTAACCGAGTGAATGCCGACGGAGGTGACGGAGACGCCGGCTTCGCGATACCAGCCAACGGTGCGGGCGACGGTTTCGGCAAAGGGCCAGGCGGGTGCCCAGCCGAGGAAGTGGTGGGCTTTGTCCGTGGCGAGGTTGAGGAGCTTGGCCTCATGGACCGCTGACGGATCGCTTTTATCCACCCACTCACCGGGCCAATGCTTGAGGATCTCTTGAACGAGCTCGGCCACGGTGCGATTGGACGCGAGGGCCGGGCCAAAATTAAAAGCGGACGCCAGCTTGGCGTGAAACGGGGAGAGCTTCGGCGAGGCCAGGCACGCGCCAAGCCAAAGGTAGCCGGAAAGAGGCTCCAGCACATGCTGCCAGGGACGGGTCGCGACCTTGTTGCGCACCGGAATGGCATTGCCCGCCACGAGCGCACGAATGCAATCCGGCACGATGCGATCAAGCGCCCAGTCTCCGCCGCCGATCACGTTGCCGGCACGCGCGGAGGCCACACGAATCACGGCATCGGGCCCCGAAAAATAGGAGCGCCGGTAGGCCGACACCACCAGCTCCGCCGCACCCTTGGAGGAGCTGTAAGGATCGTAGCCGCCCATCGCGTCTTCCTCGCGGTAGCCGTGGACCCATTCGCGGTTCTCGTAACACTTGTCGGTCGTGACGATCACAACGGAGCAAGGCCGCGCGGCGAGGCGGACCGCCTCGAGCACGTTGACGGTGCCCATGATATTAGTCGCGTAGGTCTCCACCGGCTGCTCGTAGGAGAGCCGCACGAGAGGCTGCGCCGCCAGATGGAAAATAAAATCCGGCCGCGCTGCGGCAACCACGGCGCGGACGGCGGCGAGGTCTCGGATGTCGCCCGCTACATGATGGAGACGGGAGCCGAGTCCGAGTTGATTATACAGGGAGGGTTCAGTCGGAGGCGGCAGCGCAAACCCGGTGACTTCGGCCCCGAGCTGGATCAGCCATTCGGCAAGCCACGCCCCCTTGAATCCCGTATGCCCCGTGATGAGGACCCGTTTGCCGCGATAGGTATCCGAATAGGACATACGAGTAATCAGGACCACAGTTTCCACGGGGCATTGCCCGAAGCCCAGAGCGTTTCCAGCTGCTGTTTGTCGCGCAGGGTGTCCATGGGCTGCCAGAAGCCGGTATGTTTATACACCGTAAGCTGGCGCCGGGCGGCGAGGCTTTCCAACGGTTCGCGCTCCCAGAGGGTGGCGTCATCTTTGATGAGTGACAGCACGGAAGGCTCGAGCACGAAGAAACCGCCGTTGATCCAGCCGCCGTCGCCCTCGGGTTTCTCCTGGAAACGCTCGATGGCGGTGCCGTTGATCTCCAGCGCGCCAAAACGTCCGGGAGGCTGCACGCCGGTGAGCGTGGCGGCCCGTCCCTCGGCACGGTGAAAGGCAAGGAGCGAGGTGATGTCCACGTTGCCGACACCGTCGCCGTAGGTGAGGCAAAACGTTTCGTCATCGAGATAGCGGGCGACACGACGGAGCCGGCCGCCGGTCTGGGTTGACTCTCCTGTATCCACAATCGTGACACGCCAGGGCTCGCTGCGACGCTGGTGAATCTCCATGCGATTGTCCTTCAAATCAAAGGTCACGTCGGACGTGTGCAGCGCGTAGTTGGCGAAATACTCCTTTATCATGTAGCCCTTGTAACCGGCGCAGATGACGAAGTCGTTGATCCCGTGCGCAGAATAGATCTTCAGCACGTGCCAGAGGATGGGCTGGCCGCCGATGGTGACCATGGGCTTGGGTTTAAGGTGCGTCTCTTCGCTGATTCGAGTGCCGAGTCCACCGGCCAAAATGACTGCTTTCATGCGGGGTTATGAGGGAATTGGAAAAACATATCGGAGGGCCGGAATGCGCCGTGGGCAACGTCAACTTTGCGGGCATCCCCACAAAAACCCAAAGCCATCCCGGCGAACCCGCCTGAAATCCCCTCCCGCGAGACCCGGATCGCCCGCGTATGCGGGTAACCCAGCTCACCGAGCGGTGACCCAGACTTTTTGCGCCTGGAACGAAGCCGCCATCTCCGAGGCCTGGCGGCGGCGATCCTCCGTGGCTGGCACCACGCCGGAAGCCACGTCCTTGGCGAGCTGGAGGGCGGCAGGG
>JBEGTN010000237.1:0-4488 GCA_041179405.1 Verrucomicrobiota bacterium | reverse complement strand
AGACCGCCCGCCTCGGCCGAGCCGCTCTCGCCGCCGGCAGCGTCGCCGTCGTCACTCTCGCCGCCGGCGCCGGCAGCCGCTGGACCCAAGGCGCGGGCACGGTCAAGGCCCTGCACCCCTTCGCCAAGCTCGGCGGCCACCACCGCAGCTTCGTCGAGACCCACCTCGCCAAGACCCGCTCCGCCGCCCTCGCCCACGGCGCCGCCGCGCCGCACCTCTTCACCACCAGCCACCTCACCCACGAGGCCACCGCCGCGTTTCTCTCGGCGTCGGAAAATTTCGGATACGCGGGCGAGGTTCGCCTCTCGCCCGGCCGCTCCATCGGCCTGCGCTTCATCCCCACCGTGCGCGACCTGCGTTTCTCCTTCGAGGAAGTCGCCCACCAGCAACTCGACCCGCAAAAAGAAAAGATGCGCCGCAGCGTGCAAAAAGCCCTGCTCGACTGGGCCGCCCACGCAGGCGAGGCCGGCGACTACACCGACAACCTCCCCAACCAGTCCCTCCACCCCGTCGGCCACTGGTATGAGATCGCGAACCTCCTCCTCAACGGCACCCTGCGCGAACTCCTCGCCACCCGCCCGCAGTTGGAGACCCTGCTCCTGCACAACATCGACACCCTCGGCGCCAGCCTCGACCCCGCCGTCCTCGGCCACCACCTGCGCTCCGGTGCGACGCTCAGCTTCGAGGTCATCCGCCGCCGCATCGAAGACCGCGGCGGCGGCTTGGCGCGGGTCAACGGCCAGCTCCGCCTCGTCGAAGGCCTCGCCCTGCCACGCGACGAAGACGAGTTCGCCCTCACCTACTACAACACCGCGACCTGCTGGATCCGCATCGACGCCCTGCTCGCCCTCTTCGGCCTCGACCGCGCCGCGTTGGCCGACCCCGACCGCGTGCTCGCCGGCGTGCGCAAACTCGCGGCCCGCATGCCGACCTACGTGACGCTCAAGGAAGTCAAAAAACGCTGGGGCAACGGCCAGGAGGACATTCTGCCCGTAGCCCAATTCGAAAAACTCTGGGGCGATATGAGCGCCCTCTCCGAGTGCGACACCCGTTTCATCGCCGTGCCCCGCATAAGAGGCCAGCAACTCAAAGACCAAGCCCAGTTAGACGGCTGGCTCCGCGACGGCTCCGCCGCCGCCATCGAAGCTCTGTGCGCGTTCGGAAAGTAAGTAGCACAGGCATTCCTGCCTGATGTAGTCCCGACCGCTGGTCGGGCTTTTCCGGGAGCCCCCGACCACCGGTCGGGGCTACATCGAACCAGTTGGCGTCAGATATCGCCCTACAATATTGAGCCCGCGAAGCCTGCCGCAATGCTTCGCCTCTTGCAGGATGCCAATCATTTACCAAGCTATTCACCATGTCCAACGCCGCAATCGATTCACTCCTGCGCCTGCCCAAGAAGCGTAAAATGGAAATCGCCGAGCGCCTCTGGCTTTCCGCCCTGGACGAGCGCACCGCCGCCGTGCCCGCCGCCCATAAAAAAGTCATCGCATCCCGCCTCGCCGACTACCGCGCGGGCAAGTCCATTCCAGTTCCACATGCCGACCTCATGCGGAAGCTCAGGGCAAAATGAACAGCAAGCCCGTCGAGGCGCTGCCCGAAGTCGCGCAGGACTTGGAAGAAGCCGCCACCCATTATCTGACGTGGCGTTCAGACGGACGTGATCATGTCTTGGATAAATACGACGAAACCATCGCGTGGATTGCGTGGAATCCAGACCTCTTCCCTTTCAAAATTGGCCCTGTGCAGCGGGCGATTATCAAAAACACCTACTTTGCCGTCTATTATCTCCAAGAGGAAACCCGCACCCTTGTCGTGGCCGTGCTGGATGGCCGTCGTGAACCCAAGCTCATCCGAAAGCTTGTCCGCCGACGGCGAAAGTAGCCATCAACGAAACCGCCACTTTCGCGGGATAAGTTCTGGCACAGACATTCCTGCCTGTGTTCCGAGACCGTAGAGCAGCGACATCAACCCACAGGTCCCGCTTGCGGGATGCTACGAGACCATATCTTTGGTTACTCACGCACCTTGCCAACGACTGGGAGAAAAATCGCGAGCAGAATGAGGGTCAACAGGAAGAAATGGATCAACATCCACGGTGAGCATTTACCACGAATGATTTTCACGATCAAAAGCACCAAGAGCATTAGCCAAATGAACGGAGGCACCAAAAGGCCGCATACCTCTTTGATCGCCCGAGTGCGCTCCCAACGAAGCTTGATCGCAGCCCATTCGCGCTGATCGGCCTCCGTAGGCACATATTCGCTAATTCGAGTGCCAGGTGGAAGCGTATCAAGGATGTTGCTCGTGGTCCCCTTACCATCGAAGCGAAGTAGTTGGTTTTCTTTGGATGTGAGGTTGCGAAACCATTGCACGTTTCCACCAAGGAAAACGATGTGTCCTCCATCTGTGCCGAAGGGACTATGTGAAGACCAAGTGCCATCGGATCGAAGCCCCCGAGTCCACGCGATGGGAGTGCTCGCCGGCGCTGCGGTGGTAAGGGTGGTAATAGGAACCGCCCAAGAAGGCTTGAACGTTTTAAATTCGGGAGTGAGTTCCTTTTTATTCGGAGTGAGCACAGTCTCCATGTCGGATAACGCCTCAGCATTCGCAGGATCAGATTTGGTTCCCCACATAGAGGCATCATTAAGTCCACCGCCCTTAGCGAGTTCTGCGGCATACTCCCATACGTCGGCGACAACTGGCAGTTGGTCATTGTGGTCGGATGCGTATATCAAAGCCGCCTGTCCGATCTGCCTAAGATTCATAGAGGCCACATGGGGTTGCGCCCGTGTCCGCACCTTCCCCACCGTCGGCACCAGCACCGCACCGGCGACGAGCACCAGACACGCCGCCACTGCGAGCGGTCCCAGCCACGCCGACCAACGTCGTTGGCGCTCCAACTCCGGCTCGGGCGACACGAAGGCCACCACGCGGCCCGACTCTTCGTCCGCGAAGGCAGTCGTCAGCTCGCTTTGCAACGCGCGCAACTGCGCCACGTGCTCGCGCGCGGCGGGGTCGACGGCGAGTTCGGTCTCGAAGCGGGCGGCCTCCTCGGGCGGCAGGTCGCCGGAGGCGTAGGTGGTCAGGCGGGGATCATCGGGCGAGATCATGGCGGCAAAAGGGGGTCGAATGGTTCGGTCGCGCTTCAGCGGGCCGAGGTGGCGCGCCAATCGCGGCGCAGGGTTTGCAGGGCGGTGTGAAGCAGCACGCCGACGTGGGTGACGGTGTGCGCGGTGATGTTGCTAATTTCCTGATAACTGAATCCCTCCTGGTAACGCAGGCGCACCACCTCGCGTTGGATCTCCGGCAACCCGGCGACGAGGCCGAGCAGGTGTTGGCGGTCTTCGGATTGCAGCAGGCGGGCGGCGGGGTCGGCGTCGGGCGAGGGCATGGGATGAGCGTCGTCGAGCGGGGTGTGCCGCGCCTCGGCGCGGAGTTGGTTGAGCGCCTTGCGTCGGCAGACGGTGAACAGCCAGGGCGCGAGCCGGGGGCGCAAATCCGGATCGGCCGGCTGGCGGGCGAGGGAGAGAAAAGTATCCTGCACCACATCGCGGGCGCGTGCGGCGTCGCTCACGATGCGGCGCGCGTAGCGCAAAAGCCGCGTCTCATGCTGCTCCCGGGCGTGGGCGAGAAGATCGGCGGCGGCCGACGGCGGGGCGGGGTTCATGGAGCGAAGGATGGAAACGGGTGAAAGCAGGATCTTGTTATACAGATAACCCGCGAGCCGGAGTTTTATTACTCGAAAAACGAAACTATTTCGGACCTGCCTAAATTGCCGAAACGTGGACATAAAAAAGCCGGGCTACAGGTGTAGCCCGGCTTTTAAAATATCACCCGGTTTTAATGTCGGGGTGACGAGACTGGTGTCAGATTAGTTCACCAACTCTGCGGAATCGGCCTGGGGATCCTCGTCGAAACCGAACTTATACCACTTGCTGGACTTCTCGGCGCGTTTGGCCTGGCCCTTTTCGGAACCCTTGCCGGCTTCCTTCTGACCCTGAGCAGCCTTTTTGTCGGCCTGCTTCTCGAGTCCCTTGGCCTTCTCGACCTGGGGTTTTGCTTTGGCGGCGGCTTCATCAGCCTTGGCCTTCACCTTGGCTTTGTCCTGAGTAGCGACCGCCGCTTCTTTGGCCTTGGCGTCGGCGGCCTTTTTCTTGGCCTCGGTCGCCTTGGCATCAGCCTGGGCCTTGGTCTTATCAGCATCAGCCTTGGTCTTGGCGGCATCAGCCTTCGCTTTGGCGGCGGCTTCATCGGCCTTGGCCTTAGCCTTGGCTTTATCCTGGGCGGCGGGAGCGGCTGCTTTGGCCTTGGCGTCGGCAGCCTTTTTCTTGGCTTCCATTTCCTTGGCATCGGACTGTGCTTTGGCCTTGGCCTTCTCGGCATCGGCCTTCGCTTTGGCGGCGGCTTCGTCAGCCTTCGCCTTAGCCTTGGCCTTGTCCTGAGCGGCGGCGGCTTCTTCCTTCGCTTTGGCTTCAGCGGCTTTTT
>JBEGTN010000236.1:0-4844 GCA_041179405.1 Verrucomicrobiota bacterium | reverse complement strand
AAAATGGCTGCCCGGGTAGGGATCGAACCTACGACCAAGTGATTAACAGTCACCTGCTCTGCCACTGAGCTACCAGGCAATAAATGGAAGGTGGGTAAGACAGAATCGCAGGGCTCCTTGTCAACGCCCATTTCGTAAAAACCAAAAGTTTCCTTCCCCCTCTCTCAGGTTTTGATTGCCAAAACGTCCGGGGTCTCTTTTTGCTCAACCCCTTTTCCACTACGCCTGCCTTCAATTCCGGAGTCACAGGGGGAACGAATCCATGACACAAGCACTCAGCCTCACCATCACGCCGCGCGCCCAGACCGGTCGCTCAGCCTCACGTCGCGTCCGCAAAGTAAACCAGATCCCAGCGATCCTTTACGGCAAGCACACGAATCCGCAGACCATCGCCATCGATGCTCCCGAGTTCACCCGCCTGCTTAAATCCGTCGCCGGTCGCGCACTCATCATCGAACTCAACCGTAAAGATAGCGCCGACAAGGCCCTTTCTTTCGTGCAAGAGATCCAGCGCGATCCGATCACGGACAAATTCCTCCACGTCGACCTTCAAGAGGTGAAGGCGAACGAGAAACTCGAGATCAACGTCCCCATTTCCATCATTGGCGATGCCTATGGCGTGAAGACCCAGGGTGGCGTGCTCGAGACCAGCGCCCACACCTTGCGCGTGCGCTGCCTCCCGAAAGATTTGCCTCCTGTCATCGAAATCGATGTCAGCGAGCTCAAGATCAACGAATCGCTCAAGGTCGCCGGCCTCAAAGCCGTCGCCGGGGTGGAGTTCCGTGACGCCCCCGGCCAGCCCGTCGTCGGCGTGCTCAGCATCGCCGCCGAGGAAATCGCCACCCCCGCCGCCGGTGCCGCCGCTGGTGCCGCCGCCCCCGCCGCCGGTGCCGCCGCTCCTGCCGCCGGTGCCGCCGCCAAGCCTGGCGACGCCAAGGCTCCCGCCGCCGGCGCCAAGCCTGGCGATGCCAAGGCCGCCGCTCCCGCCGCCAAGCCCGCCGCCAAGAAGTAAGGTCCGCCCCGCCCGCCGCCTTGCCGTGGCGGGTGAGTGCGTTTGTTCTTTGAGTCATGTCCTTCTCCCTTGTTGCCGGTCTCGGCAACCCCGGTCGCGCCTACTCCTCCACCCGCCACAACGCGGGGTTCATGGTGGTGGATGCGCTCGCCGCCAAACTCGGATTATCCTGGCAAAACCAGGCCTCTTTCGAAGCCGAGACCACCCGTTGGGATCTAGCGCCAGGCCACGTCGTCTTGCTCGCCAAACCACTCACGTTCATGAACGAGAGCGGTCGTGCGGTCCAGAAAATCGCGGCCTTCCACAAGGTGCCGCCCGCATCGATTATAATCGTCCACGACGATCTCAATCTTGCGCTCGGCTCCCTTAAGATCTCGGTCCGGGGCAGCTCCGGCGGCCAGAACGGCGTCGATGATCTCATCCAGCGCATGGGGGAGGAATTTATCCGTTATCGAATCGGCATCGGCCCCAAAAGCCCGCCGCAAATGGACCTCAAAGACTTCGTGCTCGCGCCTTTCTCCACCGAACAAATCGCCCTCTTCACACAAAACATCCCTCACCTAATCTCCGGCCTCCGGTTGCTCCTCGAACAAGGACCCGACCGCGCCATGAATCAACTTAACCGCCGCACCCAAACATGAGCTCCACCACCCGCAACTACCGCGCCACCTTCATCCTCGATAACCGGGGCAAGGAAGACACCGTCGACCAGATCGTCGATGGCGTGAAAACCGTCATCGCCGAAGTTTCTGGCAAAGTCACCGCCGTCGAGAATATCGGCCGCAAGGACTTCGCCCGCGTAACCGACGCCAAGTTCCCCGCCGCCAGCTACGTTCAAATTGACTTCAGCGGCCCGGCCTCCGCGCCTTCCGCCCTGCGTGAGCGTCTACGCCTCAACCAGAACGTCTACCGCACGCTCGTCCAGTCCGCCTAAAAAACGGCTTCCGGCGCACCCTCCCAAATGGCCAACCTCAACCGAGTCCTTCTTATCGGCAACCTCACGCGTGACCCCGAACTACGGGTCACGCCGAAGGGCACTGCCATATGCCAGTTCGGTCTCGCGATCAGCCGCTCGTTCAAAGACGAGTCCGGCCAGGTCCGCGAGGAAGCCACTTTCGTGGACGTCGAGGCTTGGGGCAAACAGGGCGAGACCATCGCCAAGTATTGCACCAAAGGCCGCCCCATCTTCGTCGAGGGCCGGCTTCGCTTCGACCAATGGGAAGATAAAACCACCCAGCAAAAGCGCAGCAAACTCAAGGTTGTCCTAGAGAACTTCCAGTTCCTCGGCAGCCGCGAGGGCGGTGCGGCCGCGCCTGGTGGTGGTGCACCGATGTCCGAAGAGGGCGTGGACCAGTCCGTCGAGCGTCCCGCCAGCCCGGCGCCTCGCGCCCCTGGCGGTGCCCGCCCGGCCCCCGCTCCCCAGCACGACATCAACGACGAAGACGTGCCGTTCTAAACCGGCGCATCCCGCTCCGGCTTGTTTTTCTCCCACCGCTCCTTTCCTAAAAAAACTACAACTCCTCCAATCATCATGGCTACCAGTGAAATTCTCCTCCTCCAACCCGTCGCCGGTCTCGGCGCCGAGGGCGACCAAGTCAAAGTTCGCGCCGGCTACGCCCGCAACTTCCTCCTCCCGCAGGGCAAAGCCGTCGCGCTCACCCAGTCCAACCGCAAACGCGTCGAGGCGCTCAAGAAGCGTCGCTCCGAGCGCGAGGCCTCCGACCTGAGCAACGCCCAGGCCCTCTCCGCCAAGATCGCCAAGGTCTCCCTGGCCTTCGCCGTCAAGACCGGCGAGGCCGGCAAGATGTTCGGTGCGATCACCTCCGCCGATATCCATGCCAAGCTCACCGAGGCCGGCATCGTCATCGACCGCAAGGCCATCCACCTCGCCGCTCCGGTCAAGACCCTCGGCAAGCACGAGGTCACCATCAAGCTCCACGCCGAAGTCAGCGTGGACATCAGCTTCGATGTCGTCTCCGAGAACATCATCGTCGAGGAGGCCCCCGCCCCCGTCGAGGCTCCCGCCCCCAAGACCTACAAGTCCAAGAAAAAGGCCGAATAAAACGCCCGGCGTCCGTCACACGCGGACGCCAGCCGTTTCTTCGCTCGACCAAGGCCGCATCCGTTTTCGGATGCGGCTTTTTTATGCCGCCCGCCGTCGGGCAGACCTTCCTGTCTCGTAAATTCCAAAACCGCACCTTGCCATGCGTGCCCCGCCCGCCTTGCCTCTTCCTTTCGCACGCCGCGCCTTGACCGCCACCGATGTCCGCCTCGCCTAGCAACGCCCCCCGCTCCGCCCGCCGCGCGCGCGCCGACGCCCCCGCACTCCCGTCCTCCCCGGCCGGTCGTGTTCCCCCCCACTCCGTCGAGGCTGAGGAACAGTTGCTCTCCGCCTGCTTGCTCGACGGAGGCGACATCGTCGCGCGCTGTCTCGAGGGCAAGATCGCCGCCGCATCCTTTTACGTTCCCGCCAACCGGGTCATCTACGAGCAACTCCTCTCGCTCTACAATCTCGGTAAACCCATCGACCTGGCCGTCCTCGCCGAGGAGCTCAAGACCGCCCGCCAGCTCGACGAGGTTGGCGGCTACCCCTACCTCACCCGCATCAGCAGCCGCATCCCCACCACTGCCGGCGCCTCCTATTTCATCGAAAAGGTCCGCGAGCTCGCCCTCCTGCGGGAAATCATCCGCGCCGCCACCCACGCGGTGGAGAACTGCTACGGCTACACCGGCGGCATCCAGGAGTTCGTGGACAAGGTGGAGCAGGACTTGTTCAAGGTCACCCAGGAGCGTGTCGGCGACGGCGCCAAACCCATGCGCGAGCCCACCAAGGAGGCGATGGTGGTCATCAACAAAATGTTGATGAAAAAAGGCGAGCTCACCGGCGTCAGCACCGGCTACAAGGACATAGATCGCTACCTCTTCGGCCTTCAAAAATCAGAAATGATCGTGCTCGCCGGCCGCCCCTCCTGCGGCAAGACCTCCCTCGCGATGAACTTCGCCGAGCACGTCGCCCTGCCGACGCGCGGCGAGGGGGTAACCACTCTCGTCTTCTCGCTGGAAATGTCCGCCGCCCAGCTCGCCTTGCGCCTCCTCTGCTCGCGCTCCCGCGTCAACATGAAGCTCCTGCGCGACGGCCTTCTCTCGAAAAACGGCGAGGAGCAACAGGAACTGCTCCGTGTCGCCGACGAGTTTGCCAAATCGCCTCTCTTCATCGACGACTCCAGCTCGCTTTCGGTCATGGAACTGCGTGCCAAAGCCCGCCGCCTCCACGCCCGCCAGCCACTCGGTCTCATCGTGGTGGACTACCTCCAGCTGCTGAGCCCGAGCGACGGCACCGTGCCGCGCGAACAACAAGTCGCCGAGGCTTCCCGCGGTCTCAAAGCCCTTGCCAAGGAACTTGCTGTCCCTGTGCTGGTCTTGGCCCAGCTCAACCGCTCATCCGAAAAAGAAAACCGTGCCCCCCGCCTCTCCGACCTCCGCGAATCAGGCTCCATCGAGCAGGACGCCGACGTCGTGCTCATGCTCAACCGTCCCAAGGAAGAAAACGACAAGTTCCAGGTCGCCAGCGGCACCATGGAGCTTTTCGTTTCCAAAAACCGCAATGGTGAGGTAGGCGATTTAAAGCTTACCTTCCTTAATGCGATCACCCGCTTTGAAAACTACACTCAGTAACCGTCCCCGGGCTCTCTTGGCCCGTCTCGTCCTGTCTTTCACGCTCGGCTGCTCGAGCGTGTTGCCTGCCTTCGCCCAATCCGCCGCGCCAGCCGCGTCCGCCCCGGCTGCGACCGTCTTGCGCGTCAACACCATCGCGGTGAAGTTCACCGGCCCG
>JBEGTN010000235.1:0-6905 GCA_041179405.1 Verrucomicrobiota bacterium | reverse complement strand
CGCGCTCTTCCAGAAAATCTGCTCCTGCCACTCGCCCGTGCCGACAGGCAGCAGGTAGGCAAGGGGCTTAAGCGGATTTTCGTTTTCCTGTTTGGTGCGCTCCCGCTCGCTCATGTCCTTGGGCCAGGAAAAATTCCTGCCCACATTCGGCTGTAACATTCTGCCCGCCATTTGCTCCGGTGCGTCGCCTATGCGCGCCAGCGCGGTCACGGCGATCAACGCCATAACGACCGTAACAAAACCAGCCTTGCGCAACCAAGCTCTCAACACGATTAACATCACGCAAATCCTGCCCAATCCACCCCGCCTTGGCCAAGGGGAAAGCCCTTTCGCGGCGGAGATTATCACATTTTCCTAAATTGTCCTTGCACACCTGCAGCCGAAAACTCTTTGTTCTTCCTTTTTAAGACATGAAAGCGACCATCAAAACCCAGGGACAGCAGTTCGCCGTCAGCGAAGGCGACGTGCTTTTCGTAAACCGCTATCCCAACACCGAAGCCGGCTCCATCGTTGAAATCACCGAGGTGCTTTCCTCCGGCGAAGGCGCCGCGTTCAAGGTCGGCACCCCCACCCTCCAGGGTGCTAAGGTCACCGCCAAGATCCTCGAAAACAAGCGCGGTCCCAAGATCGTCGTTTTCAAAATGCGCAAGCGTAAGGGCTATCGCCGCAAGCAGGGCCATCGCCAGGAACTCTCCGTCATCAAGATCGAGAGCATTTCCGTCTAAGCGCCCGCCTCTTTAACTACATCACAACTTCAAAACGGAGAACCTAAGTCATGGCGCATAAAAAAGGTGCAGGATCAACCAGCAACGGCCGCGAGAGCCAATCGAAGCGTCGCGGCATCAAGCTGTTCGGCGGCGAGGTCGCTGTCGCAGGCAACATCATCGTCCGTCAGTGCGGCTCCAAGCTGCACGCCGGCGCCAATGTCGGCATCGGCCGCGATTGGACCCTCTTCGCCCTCAAGGACGGCGTTGTTCAATACGACAAACCCCACCGCAAGGTGAACGTCGTCCCCGCCGCTCAGGCCTAATCTGCCTTCGGTCGCTTTTCCCGCGCCGGTTCCTTTTCGGAACCGGCGCTTTTTATTTACCGCGCCCCGCGCCTCCGCCAGCGTTCGCCTCCGTCCCCCACCACGCCGCATGTCGCCCTCCGAACGTCTCGCCACCTTGCTTCGCCAGCGCCAGCACCTCGCCGAGCACCTCGCCTGGCTGGATACGGAAATCGCCTCCGCCTCTTCCGGCAGCGCAGCCTCCGAGCTGAATACACCCGCCGTGCGGATCGCCTCGACACCGCCTTCGCTGTCCATCGCGCAACCGGCCACACCGAGCCCGCCCGCCGGCCCGGAGTTTTCTGGCAAACTGATCGAGGCCGACCCCGACGCCCTCGCACGTGCCAACGCCTTGGCCGACTCTGTGCTCGAAAGCTATCGCACCCAGAGCGCCGACACCCCGCAGGCCACCCGCCGCAGCTGCCTGCTCCTCACCGTTGCCTTCGCCTTGCTCTGCGCCGCCGCCGTGATGGGAGTCTATATTTTCTACAACCGCTGATTTGCTGATGGTAACTGTAAGTAGCGGGAGCATCTTGCTCCCGTGTTTGCGCAAAGAGGGCAAGATGCTCCCCCCCCTGCTTTGGCGGCAGTAGGCCGGGCTCATACCGACTACCGCTGCAATTCATACCAAATCCCCCCAAGCTTTCAGATTTTAACCACGGATAAACACGGATGGACACAGATAGGGATAAAGTGGTTTTAATCCGTGTTCATCAGTGTCCATCCGTGGTTAACTCATTTTTAAAGGTCTCTCATAGTCTATAACCATAGGGTAATTGGTATCAGCCAATCTTGAGCGGCTAGGCCAGCTCCAGCCCCGGAATAATTTCCAACGCCGCGCCTCCGGCCATCAACGGTTGGAAAATCACTTCAGGGTCGGCCCAGGACGCAAAAGCGATCATGCCCGCGTTATCGCCGGTGTGCTTGGGCTCCGCCGCCAAGAGGGGCAAGCCGCGCCGCGAGGCCAGATCGCCGAGGATCGTGCGCAGCCCTCGATTATTGGCCACGCCACCGGACAATCCTACGCTGCGGTAGCCGCCTCGTGAAAGCGCCGCCGCCGTCTTTCGCGCCAGCGCATCCATCACTGCCTGCTGATAACTGGCGCACAAGTCGGCCTTGCGCGCCTCGATCTCGACCGGAGTCATTTTCTCCAATTGGTAGCGCAGGGCGGTCTTTAATCCCGAAAAACTAAAATCGAGCTCAGCCTTCGGTCCGAGCCCGCGCGGGAAATCATAAGCATCGGGCCGGCCGCCTGTCGCGAGGCGCTCCACCAGCGGGCCACCGGGATACCCCAGCCCGAGCAGTTTCGCCCCTTTGTCCAAGGCCTCGCCCGCGGCGTCGTCGCGAGTGGTCGAGAGCACCGTGATGTGCCTGTTCTCGTCGAGCGTCGCCAGCAGGGTGTTCCCCCCCGAGACCACCAGTGCGAGGTGCGGCAGCAGGCCCGCCAGCTCTCGCTCAAAGGCCTCCGGCGCTCGGGCGTGCAGCTCGATGAACGAGGAAAAAACGTGCCCGCGCAAGTGGTTCACTCCCGCGAGGGGTTTTCCGAGGGCCTGCGCGAGCGCCTTCGCCGAGGCGAGTCCGATCGCGAGACAGCCCGCGAGGCCCGGGCCGTGCGTGATCGCGATGCGGTCCACCTCGGCAAAATCAGCCGAGGCCTCGCGCGCCCGCAGTAGCAGCGGCTCCAGCGTGCGCAGGTGTTCGCGCACCGCGAGATCAGGCACCACGCCACCGTGGCGTTCGTGGATCGCGATCTGGCTATGCACCCACTCCGCGCGCAGGCCTTTGGCCGGGTCAAACAGCGCGACGGCGCTTTCATCGCATGAGGTTTCGATGGCAAGGATCACTTCGTCGCCTCCGGCTTGGCGGACACGGCGGGAGCGGAGCCGATTTGATCGCGCAAGGCCTTCAACGCGGCCTCAAGCTGCAGGTCGGCCACGAGTTCGACCCCGAACTTCGCCTTGAACTCCGCCGCATCCGTGATGTCGGGGCGAAACCGGCGCAGGAACACCGCCTTTTCCTGCTCCGGCGTAAGCGTCACTTTCAAATCAGGCTCGATGCCTTTCTCGTGAATAACGACGCCCGAGGGAGTAAAATACCGCGCCGTGGTGAGGCGCAGCGCGGCCTTGCCCCGAAGGGGGAATATCGTCTGCACCGAGCCTTTGCCGAAACTCTTCTCCCCCACGATCACCGCGCGCCGGGTATCCTTCAAAGCCCCGGTCACGATCTCCGCCGCGCTGGCGCTTCCGCCATTAATCAGCACCGCCATCGGCACCGCCAGCCGCACGCCGCCGCCCTTGGCCCGGTATTCCTGACGGTCCTCCGTCTGCCGTCCCTGGGTGTAGACGACCAGCTCGTCACGAGTGAAAAACGGCTCGGCCACCGCCTCCGCCGCCGTGATGAGACCGCCGGGATTGTTGCGCAGGTCGATCACCAGCGCCCGCAGGCCGCGCTTCTTCAAATCTTCCAGCGCCTTGCCGAACTCATCCCCGGTGTGTTCGCCGAATTGCACCACCCGCACGTAGCCGATGCCGTCCGGCAGGAGCTCCACGTCGCGCACGCTGTCCACCCGGATAATTTCGCGTTTAAGCGTGAACTCGATTTCGCGTCCCGCCGGTCTGGCGCGGGCCGATTTGGTGTCGGGCTCGCCGGACTCCGCGCGCGAATCGTCTGGCCGTAATACCGTGAGCACTACCGTCGATCCCGGTTTTCCCCGGAGTCGGCCGACGAGCTCGGAGAGTTTCCGGCCGGCCATGTTTTCGCCATTTACCTTCGTGAGCACGTCGCCGCGCAGGATGCCTGCGCGCTCACCCGGCGAGCCCGCGATGGGCGCCACGACCACCACCCGCTCGCCGTCCTGCTCGACTTGCACGCCTATGCCGCCGAAGGCGTCGCCAATGTCTTCCTCGAGCTGCTGATAGGCCTTGGGGTCCAGATACTCGGTGTAGCGGTCGAGCGGTTGAAGCACGCCCGCGATCGCACGCGCGGCGAGTTCATCGCCTTTGACTTTCTCGGTTTCGAACGAGTTTTTATTCACCAGCAACATCACCTCGCGCACCCGCGCCGCCGCGTTTTCCGTCTCACGATTGTAAGAAAGCCCCCAGGCCGCAGCCACCTCCAGGGCGCCAAGTGCGACGAGGTAACCCAGCACCGCGCAGAGCCCGAGCGTAAGAATCCGTTTGAACATGCGCGCACTGTGGCCATGCGCATGGTTTTGTAAATGGGATCATCCGACACACCTCCTCCGCCCTCCCGGGCCTCTTCGGCTCCGCTCGATCCCGCGTTTAGCGCCGCCTTCCTCCGCCTCGCCGGGCCGGGCCGGGTGCTGCGTTTCGACGCGTTCATGGACCTCGCCCTCTACGACCCCGTCCTCGGTTACTACCAACGAGAGCGTGCCCGGGTCGGCCGCCAGGCAGGGAGCGATTTCTACACCGCCACCAGTCTCGGACCGATCTTCGGCGAACTGGTCGCCGCCGCCTGCGCCAGCCTGCTCTCCGCCGCCGGTCTCGACCCGGCGGCCCACACCTTTGTCGAGCTTGGCGCCGAACCCGCCGGCGGCGTGCTCGCCGGGCTGGCGACCACACCGTTCGCCGCCTGCCGCACGCTCCGACTGGGCGAAGACCTTAAACTGGCGGGCCCGTGCGTGGTTTTCTCCAACGAGCTTTTCGACGCCCAGCCGGTGCGACGCTTCATCCGTCGCGCCGCCGGTTGGCACGAGTCCGGAGTCGGCCTATCCCTAGACGGCGGACAACTCCGCGAACACGATCTCGGCCCGGCCGACGAGCCCTGGCTCCCGCCTGTCGGGACCACGCCTGAAGGCTACCTTTTTGACGCGCCTCGCGCCGCCTCCGAACTCGCGGCAAAGTTGGTCGCGCAAAACTGGCACGGCCTCTTCGTCGCCTTCGACTACGGCAAAACCTTCGCCGCCCTCGCCTCGGAAACCCCTCAGGGCACCGCCCGCGCCTACCGCCTGCACACCCAGCACAACGACCTCCTCGCCTTCCCGGGCGAGCAAGACCTCACCGCCCACGTGTGCTGGGATTGGCTTTCCGATGCGCTCGCCACCGGCGGCGGCGGCGAACCGAGGGTCGAATCCCAAGAGGCCTTTTTTGTGCATCACGCCGGCCCGTGGATCGCCGCCAGTCTGGCCCGCGAGTCGTCCGGTGCCTCCAACCCGCGCAAACGCGCTCTCATGCACCTGCTCCACCCCGCGCAGATGGGGCAAAAATTCCAAGTCCTGCATGCCCTTAAACCCCTTCGAAGCGGGCGGTAAACTCCGTCGGCGCTCCCCACGTCCTCCTGCGATTTAAGTAGGGCACCGTTTACGACATTTCTGTGACGGGCCAAAATAAGTTCGCGTTTAGGTATTTGGCCGAAAAATTGACCTTTGAGCACGATTCTTGCAAACAGGCTACAATTTTGGCCACCAGACCGCCCCGGTTGCTTCCCATTAATTCCGTCCCCTCGCACATACCGTGAAGAAAACCCGTCTCATTTCGCTCGCCTTGGTGCTCCTGCTGACCCTTGGCGCGTTCATAGTTATCACGCGCACACCTGAGACTGCTTCCGCACCTCACGATGCGGCTTCCCTGGCGAAAAATAATCCCGCATCCGAGCCCGCTGCCTCAGATCGGCAGCCCGCTGCCGGCTCAAACCCCACCTCCACCAAGCTGGCCGCCGAAGCCCTCGCTTCGTCTGCATCGGCCGACAACTCCGCTCCAGCGTCGCGATCCGCCTCGAGCCCCATCCTCTCCACCGGCGCACCCGCTGCGGCCGCCTCCGCTTCCATCGCTGGTGCCGGCCTTGGTTCTTCGAGCCAAACCAGCCTCGCGGACGAACTCGCCGCGCGTTACGCCAACGCCACCACGCCTGCCGAGTTGTTGCACGATGCCGACCTGAGCAACCCGGTGGTGCGTGCCTTCGTCGTCGCCCGCATGTCCGAGATGCAAGATGCCCAACACGAGTCCGCTCTCGCCAAGGCCGAGCGCCTCGGCATCCCTGTGCGTATCGAGGGGCCAAACCAGAAGGTCGCCATCCTCTATGATTTCCGCGGCGACAAGCCCCTCTACCGCTCGGCCCTGAACGTCAACGCCGCCATCTCCACCGGCGCAAACCTGCTGCGCGACCAGACCGCACCCTACGGCCTCGACGGCACCGGCATGAAGGTCGCCGTCTGGGACGAGGCCCGCATCCGCAACACGCACCGCGAATTCACCACCACCCGCGTCGTCCTGAAAGACAGCGCCACCACCTATTCGAGCCACTCCACCCACGTCGCCGGCACCATCGGCGCCACCGGCACCGACCCGCTCGCCAAGGGCATGGCCCCCAAGGTCGCCATCGATTCCTACGACTGGAATAGCGACTACACCGAGATGACCGCCGCCGGCGCGGCCACGGCGACCGACTTGGCCAGAATCACGCTCTCCAATCACTCCTACGGCGGCTACTTCGCCACCGCCGCCGAATACGTTCCCTACATGGGCTCCTACGAAGTAGAGGCCCAGACAACCGACGCCCTCGCTGTAAGTCTTCCTTACTACCAGATCTTCTGGGCCGCCGGCAACGAACAAGACTACCTCCTCACCAAGGGCGGCTACCAATCCATCACCTTCAACGGTCTCGCCAAAAACATCATCACCATCGCCGCCGCCAACGACGCCGTCGCTTCTGGCGTGCGCAACCTCGCCGCCGGCACGCTCACCACCTTCTCCAGCGAAGGCCCTTGCGACGATGGACGCATCAAGCCCGACCTCACCGCAAATGGTAAAGGTGTTTACTCCTGCGTCGCCTTCGTGCCTCCGGCGGACACCAGCTCCAGCACCACGTCTTACGATTCCTATGATGGCACCAGCATGGC
>JBEGTN010000234.1:0-2528 GCA_041179405.1 Verrucomicrobiota bacterium | reverse complement strand
TGCCTGCCGCTGAACATACAGCGAGATCATTAGGCGAACCACTGAGCGGGCGTGTGGCGCCATTTTTTGTCCGCCCTCCACTACAGGCAATAGGCAGTCGATGGCCGCTTCGCCCCGGCCGGCGAGCGCCAGCCTGGACGCCTCCGCACAAGCGAGATTGGCGTAGTTTTTGATAGGCCTATATCCGGGATTCGGATCGCTATATCGTTTCGTCAAATCGCCCACCTGCGGCAGGGTGCACCACTCCCTCCACCAGTCACGCACCGGAGCGATTTCAGCCCAGGCGGCGGAGAGCGCAGGCTGGTTCTCCCGCACGAACGCCGCCCATTCCGGTGCGTCGGGTTTGGGCATTTTTGGGGGCAAGCCAGCGGGTTCCTTGTAGGCTTCGCCGGCCGGTGTTCCGCGCGCATAGCGCAGCATCAGGGCATGGCCCGTTTCCGCTCCGGGAAAGGGGGCGGACAATTCCTGCAAGTTCACGGGGTCATCCAGTTTTTCATCATCGACCGCCAGGTAGGCAAAGACCGGGGCGAGTAGCAAAAGCCCTGCGGCACCCCAGATCGGCCGCCGCGCCCCCATCCGCCAGACCAGCGCGGTCAGCGCAGTGACGAGCAGCAAAAAACCGCCCCAGCGCAGCCCGCCATGTCCCTGGCTACTGTAAGGATTGGTGCCTTTAAAGCCCGGCACGTAGGCGGTGAGCGTGATGTCCAGCAGCTGCAGGGCGCCGAACGTCGCCATAAAAAGCAGGGCTAGGGCGAGCAGCGTCCGGAGCTTGGAAACAGATTTCGGTGCGGCGTTCATTTGGAGTGCTCCGGGTTGAGATTCGTCGCGGCGGCGGTGGCGCCGGCTTCCGGCGCCGGGCTCGTCTCCCCGCGCAGCCGCGCGATCAGCGCCGCGCGTGCGTCCTCGATGCTCCAGTAGCGATCGAAGACCGTGGGATAATAGTATGTAGTCTCCTCTAGGACGAAATGTTGGCCGACAATGTTTTTGATTCCCCCTTCGGCGAGGACGGCGCGCCGGGAGCGCTCGAGAGTGGCCTTAATGCCGGCGGAGTCGCGCCGCGCCGCGCGCTCCTGCACTTCATCTATGATCGCTCCCATCTGGTTAAGGGTGCGGTTGGGATTTATGAGCACCGGCCCTAGCCACGAGCCCAGCAAGCCGCCGGTGATCGGTCCGGAGCTCGCGTCGCGAGATAATCTTTGGGACACATAATTTGTGAACTCCATCCCCGCCAATCGCCGGGCACCCAGCTCCCCGCCCGATCCGCTCGCGAGCAAGGTGGCCAGTCGTTCCTTCGATGACTCGGAGACCGAGCTCAGGTTTAACACGTTATCCGCCGCATTCACCCCCAGCTCGAGCAGCACCCGAGCAATTCGCAGGCGCACCAGTGAGCGACCCGAGGGCTCCAGTTTTTGCGCGCCTTCGATCAAGGGGAGCAGCACCTCGATCGCTTCGTCGCCTCGTCCCTCCTGGGCCAACTGCGTCGCCCTGACCTGAACCATCCGCGCATGGACGCGCATCGGCGGGAACCAAAGGATGGGGCTCGATACCCCCGTTACATGATCTCCGATTTCGGGCATCGCGGCCCACTCCGCCCACCAAGCCCGGATCGGCTCAAGCTTCGTCCATGCCGCATCGAAGCGGTCCCGATTTTCGGCAATTGCCTTCAACCACTCCGCGCTGCCCGGCTTGGCTTTCAATTGCTCCAAGACCGGTGGCGACACAAAGGCTTTTGCGTAATTTCCACCTGCGCGCCAGCGCATCACCACATCGTAGCCCGCTTTGCCCTCGGGCGTCATGGTCGAAAACTCCTTCCACGTATCGCTATAGGGTGAAGAAGCGTCATCTCGCGCCAGATACACGAAAACCGGGGCCAACCCGAACAGCGCCAGCGCGCCCCAGCGGGGACGGTGGAGGCCCAGCGCCCACGCCAGCCCGACCAGATTGAGCGGAGTCGCGATCAAGAAACTCAACACCGCCGCCGCCAGCATGGGGGTCGAGGCAGGCGGGACGACTCCCTCCATAGAAGACTGGAGTAGCGGATAAAAAGCCTCCCAATCCGGCGCCCGCCCAAAGCTCATCGCTACGAGGAGGAGGAGCACCGTCGCTACAAAAGCGGCAGGCAGCAGCAAGAGACCGGCGAGCCATACTTCGGTCGTTTTCGGGTGTTCCCCGGCTGCGCCAGCCTGTTCGCGCCGCCGGGCCCGCGCGGTCCACAGCAGGGGCGAAGCCGCCCACAAAACGATCGGCAGCCACAGCGGTTTAATGGAGCCTTTGGCCAGCATGTCCATCACCGCCGTCGCGAGCATGAGCAGGCACCAGACGGTCACCGAGATCCGCGTGACGCTGGCGACTATTTTCAACAGGTGTTGCGCGCGCCCCGCCGCGACAGGCACGGAGGGGGCGGGGGTGGCGGCAGCGGAGGATTCTGTAACAGGGTTTGGGTTCATGGTGATGATGTCAGGTTGTCGGCAGATTGAGTTACGAGTGAGCTCCGCTCGACGCGTCCATTGCATCGAGCCGCACCAGCA
>JBEGTN010000233.1:0-3096 GCA_041179405.1 Verrucomicrobiota bacterium | reverse complement strand
CCGAGGGTGCGCACTTGCGCCTCCACTTGTCGCGCAAGCCCGCCCAGGGGGCCGCGAATGCTGGTCTCGGGGTGGGTATGCCCGTTCAGGAGGTCTTTGATCGCGACCCCGAGCGGTTGGGTGGAGGGATATTCGTAAAGCGTGGGCTCGCCTTTTATCTCTGCGAGTTTCGCTGCGCACGCGATGGCGGCGCCGAGTCCGCCGATCTCATCGGCAAGCCCGAGTTTCACCGCTTGCTCGCCGGACCAGACTCGGCCTTGGGCGATTTCATGGACGCGGTCTCTTTTAAGGCCACGACCCTCGGCTACTCGATCCAGAAACTGATCGTAGGTGTGGTCCACCAGTCGTTGGAAAACGGCCAGTTCCACAGGGGATTTTGGCCGGGCGTTGGACATCACTCCCGCCAAGGCACCCGTCTGGACGCGGTCCCATGTGACGCCGACTTTCGCGCCGAGATCCTGCACGTTAAACTGCATGCCGAATACTCCGATGGAGCCAGTCACCGTAGCCGCCTCGGTGAATATCCGGTCACCATAGGCAGATATCCAGTAGCCGCCCGAGGCCGCATAAGTGCCCATTGAAATGACGAGATGTTTGGTTTCTTTGAGCAGACGGAGTTCACGCAAAATCTCCTCGGCTGCGCTGGCTGAGCCGCCCGGGCTGTTCACGCGCAGAACCACTGCCGCGATGGACTCATCCTGCCGCAGCGCACGTAGCTCGCGGGCGAACGCTGATCCCCCGATTTCACCTTTGTCGCCTTCACCGTCCACGATTTCTCCCTCGGCGTAAATGATCGCGATGGTGTTGTCGCTGTCGTGTTTGGCGGGTTTGCTTTTCAGGGATTTTTCGTAGTCGGAGAATGCTACTTGCGTGAAGGGATCGCCTTCCTCCGCGCCGGTTTCTTCGTGCAGGATTTTGAGCAGTTCATCGCGGTAGCCCACGGCGGAAATCAATCCCGCGCGTTGCGCGCTTTCCGGGGTGATCAGTCCTTCCGCATCGACCAGGGATTGCACTGCGGCCGGACTAACGCCCCGGGCTTCTGCGATATCCGCCACCACCACGCTCCATAAATCTTTTAACAACACTTCCAGTTGCTCGCGATTTTCCGGACTGAGATCCTGCCGGATGTAGGGCTCCACCGCGCCTTTGTATTTACCGGAGCGGGTGACTTGGACTCCGATGCCCCATTTATCGAAGGCCGCGCCAAAAAACATCGGTTCGCTGGACAAGCCGGGCAGGAGCACGACACCGAAGGGGTTGACCACTAATTCTTGGGCGACCGACGCGAGGTAAAGTTCATGGGTGCCGATCTCGTCGAAGTAAGCTTTCACGGGTTTCCCGGAGGCTTTGAACTCCTTGAGCGCGCCGCGCAGTTCGCTTAGGGCCGCGAAGCCGGTGCCGTAGTCCGCCGGGGCGAACATGCCGGTGATGAATACGCCGCGTATCCGGCTGTCCTTGGCCGCCGCATGCAACGTCTCGGTTGCACGCCTCAGAGCGAGCGGCTTGGGCGTGTCTCCACTCAACAACCATCCCAGTCCGCCTTCCTCGACCAACGGAGGAGAATCCGTGAGATTCACTCCGTCGAGATTCAGCACCAGGTAGGCTCCTTTCTCAACCGTAACGGGTTGTTCGCCGAGAGTAGCGAGCACCGCCAGCCCGCCGAATAGCAAGACGACGGAGGCAACCACGAAGGCGCCCAAGGCGAGTAATGTTCCTACAAATGATGCAAAAAACGCTTTCATTGCCGCGACGCTAGGTGCGGCCCGCCTCGGGCGGCGAGCCGCATTTCCCTGACTTGGTGATTTTCGCGCGGCTATAGCTTCCCGTTGGCCATCTATGAATCGTTGCGAAAAGATTGGCCTGAGCGTGACACAGGCATTCTTGCCTGTGGGTTAGTGCGCATCCCTTCGCTACGAGCACAGACAGGAATGTCTGTGTCACTCCAAGAGCCGCCTTCTGCCGATGGTTTATGTCGAACTTTCGTAACGATTAATACGATGCGCTTGTGACCTATCATGTGCTTTGCATAACTCTCCGGTTTCGTTCCAATTCACCTTATGGACACGCCCCAGACCCTGCTCACCACCAACCGTAAGGCCCTGACCATTAATTTGGACGACTCCAAATACGGCACCTTTGCCGAGATCGGCGCCGGCCAGGAGGTCGCCCGGGTGTTCTTCCAGGCCGGCGGCGCGGCCGGCACCATTGCCAAATCCATGTCCGCCTACGACATGACGTTCAGCGATGCGATCTACGGGAAGGCGCCTCGCTACGTTTCCCGCGAACGCCTCGTCACCATGCTCGATCACGAGTATGCTCTCTTGATCGAGCGGCTTCAGAACAAACGTGGCGTGAGCACCAAGTTTTTCGTCTTCGCCGACACCGTCGCCGCCAAGGCCTACAAGGGTAACAACGATTGCCACGGCTGGATGGGCATCCGTTTCCAGGCCGCCCCCGGCGACACCGTGGCGAGCGATGTCATGCTCCACGTGCGGATGTGGGATAAGGATAACCTCCGCCAGCAGGAGGCCATCGGCATCGTGGGCACCAACCTCATCTACGCCGCCTTTTACTACCGCGACGACTTGGAGAAGTTCATCGCCTCCCTCGCCGACAACCTCGGCTCCGACCGCATCGAGGTGGATATGCTAAAGTTTTCCGGTCCTGCCTTTACGCACGTGGACAACCGCCTGATGTCGCTTCATCTCGTGCGTCACGGCCTCACCAACGCCGTCATGTTCGGGCCCGGCGGCGAGGTGCTCCAGCCCTCGGAGGTTCTCTATAAAAAAGCCATCCTCGTCGAGCGCGGCAGCTTCCGCCCCGTCACCCATGTCAATGTGGACATGCTTAACTGCGCCTCCGCCCAGTTCCTCCAGGAGCCCGCCGTGCAGGGCAAGGACATGATCGTGCTCATGGAGATCACCATGAACAACCTCCTCGCGGGCGGCACCCTCGACGCCGCCGACTTCCTCTCCCGCGTGGACCTGCTGGGCGATATCGGCTGCACCGTGCTAATTTCCAACTACAGCGAATACTACCGCCACACGTCCTACTTCCGCCGCTACACCAAGGAGATGATCGGCGTCGCCATGGGCA
>JBEGTN010000232.1:0-3697 GCA_041179405.1 Verrucomicrobiota bacterium | reverse complement strand
TGATTTTGTGTTCGTTGTCGGGTTTTTCGCGTCCGGCCACTACCCGGGCGCAATAGGTGATCATTTGCACGATGTCCCACTTGGACGCGCCTTTGCCCGCCGCCGCGTAGTTGGGGCAATCCACCGGCACGTCGGTGTAATGAAACCAATGGTGCGAAGGGGGCAGTTTATCCGGTGCCTCGCCGGGCGGGTTGGCCACGCGGAAAGCAAGCAGCTCAGCCTCGAGCCCCGGATTCTCTGGAAGCTTGAAGGAACCGGGCTTCCTGTCCTCGCCTCGAAGCTCGTCCGGCAAAGTGGAGGCACGCTCCAAGGTGATCGACCCAAGGAGTTTTTTCACCTCTTGGTTCGCCGGTTTGCCAGCGAGAAGTTTGTCGGCGACCGCACCGACGATCTGATGCCCGGCCTCGGAGTAAGCCAGCGATAGCGAAGAAGAAAAAACCAGTAACGAGAACCCGAGCGCGAGGGAGAGAGATTTGTTTTTCATAGGGAAAATCGACACGTTTGCATAATGCAACGCAGCCAAGGTTGCAGACAAAACCTGAAGCGCAACCACGCCGGACATTAAACAGGGTCGCCATCGGCACAGCCTCAGACTTCCTGCCCCCGAGGAAAAAGCCCGCGAGCAAGGAACTGAAATGAGCCGGGTTCTCGGTGGCTTGGGAGTGGGTAGCGGGAGCATCTTGCTCCCGTGTTTGCGGAAAGGGAGCTGGAAGCTCCCGCTAGCTCTGGCAACCAATCAAGATCCCCGCACCGGACACCCTCCTGCCTCCTTGGAAAAAACCAAACTCGGAAGGGAGCTGGAAGCTCCCGCTACTTTGGCGGCTCATCCTGATTCCTCGGAGTCAGGAGGCCCGAGCCTGTTTCGAACCATCGAAGGTGAAATACCTGAAACTATCCCGCTACTTTTGGGTCGGTTAATCACTTCGTTTTCCTATTCTGCTCCATTCTCGCACATGCTTCGTCGTGTTTTAGTATCCGTATCCGTCTTTACCGGCATCGCCTTGGTCGCCGTCGCATCCCCGTCAGCCGCTGATACGCCGCCTGCCGCCGCCCTTGACGCCGCCCGCGAGGAACATCCGTTTCTCCTCGTGCGCCGCACCGACTCCCCCGCCCTGCAAGCCCTGGCGCAAGTCGAACCAGGCAAAGGCATGCGCGACCGGGCTATCGCCCTCGCCGGCGGTTCCGGCGGGCAGCCCGGCCTCGCCCCTCTGGTTTACGATGTTTCGGCCGACGCCTCGCTACGTGGCGCGCGCCTTGCCGATATTTTTAGCACCACGGCCCTGGCCTACCTGCTCGACGAGCCGGGCCGGCCCGCCTACCGGAAGCGTATCATCGAGCATCTGCGTTACTGGGATCTGGACGTGCCGGGCAACCTCGCCGTCGAGCTGCGCAAGGACGACAGCGAACCCCTCGCCAACGCGCAGGCCGTCGCCTTCTTCAACGCCACCCTCGCGCTCGACCTCATTCACGACGAACTCGGCTCCGACGAACTCGCACGCATCCATGCGCTGCTCGACGCCGGACCCGCCCGCTATTTCGATGAACCGCGACACATAACAGCCACCGGCTCCGCCGCTCGCGGCACCTGGGCGCTCTACCGGGGGGACCGCTTCGCCTTTGAAAAAAACAAAGAAGCCTACCTGCGGGAGATTCTCTCTGCGATCACCCCGGACGGTGTTTTTACCGACGGCCCCGGGCATGCTTTTACGCTCTGGACCCACTTGAGCCGCGAACACACCGGCTCCTTTGGCGACATCCTTGCCCACACCGCCGAATACGCCGACTGGTATGCCGAACCGCGTTTAAAACTTTTTCAGGAATGGCTCTTCGGTTACGCCGCCACTCCGTCGCGCATCCCGTGGGCCATAGGCGACTCTTCGCCCGGTGGACTCAACACCCCGGCGGGGGAAACGGTTTACACTCCCGCCGTGCTTAATGGCGCACCCGAACTCTGCGGCCTCGAACGGGCGGCCCTTTTCTCCCCGCTCGCATCCCGTTATGCCGCGCGCTTCAACCTGGGTGCGCCCCCCGCCGCCCGGCTGACCTCCTACCTGAATCTGGCGCGCTCGTCTGATCCGGCGCCAAAACCGGCCGCCGCCCCGAGTCGTATCTTCCCCGACGGCGGCGCTTACTTCCGCGAAGCCCGCAACACCACCCAAGCCCTCGCCGGCGTGCTGGCCAACCTCAAGGCGCCCTCCCCCCACGCGCACAAGGAGGTCAACTCCATCCACCTCGCCGGCTACGGCCAGCTCCTGCTGCGCGGCTCCGGCTACAAGGGCTGGAACACGCCCGCCCTCGATTTCTCGTGGGACTACCTCAACCGCCGCGCCGTTTCGGGCAACACCGTGCTCATCGACTACGAGCCGCTCAGCGACGGTGCCACCCTGCAACGCCCCTCTGCCGTCAACGACCACCGCGATTCCGGCGGCGGTCTCGATGGCAAGGCCGGCGGAGGCGTGCGCGGCTTCACCACCCGTTCGCTCGATTACTCCAGCGGCGACTCCGGCAAGGCCCTTCCCAACGGCCGCCACCGCCGGGATTTCATCTTCGTTCATCCGCGCGATGCCGCGCCCGGCTATTTCGTGGTCTTCGACCAGGTGCAGGCCGTCCCCGGCTCCAAGCTGGCTGACGTCGTCTGGCATCCCAACTCGGCCACGCCACCCGACATCCTGACACCGGAACAAGAGTATACCTGGCACATTAGCCCGAAAGGCCCGGCCGCGCTCACCGTTTTCCTCGCCACTCCGCCCGCCGGGCTGGACCTCTACGACGGCGTGCTCGCCAGTTGGGGCGGCGGCTTTGTCGGTAAATATCTCTTCGCCCGCTACCCGCTGGACCCCGAAGGACGCCGGCAGATCACCACCCTGCTCTACCCCAGCGACACCGCCCACCCCAAAGCCACCTTCGCGCGTGTATCCGCTTCCGGTTACACCGGGGCCAGCGTGTCCGCCGTCGATGACCGTGTTTGCGACAGCGTCCTGGAACTCAACTCCGCCCTGCCCGTGACTCTGCCCGACGGGGTAAAACTCCAGGCCGCCTCCGCAGTGTGCCGCCGTGTCGAAGGCCGCCACACCTTCGTTTTCGCCCGCGAGGCCAGAAGTTTTCGCGACGGAGCCTACGGATTTAACAGCACCGCGCCGGTTACGATCTTCCTCGACGAACTCGGCGGGCACATCGACTCCCTGGGCGCCATCGTGCGGATTCACCGCCCCGACCTTTCCGAGATCATACTGGACGGCGTCACCATGCCGCTCACCACCACCGGTCCGGGCTGGATCGAGTTCGCCGTGCCCTCCGGTCCCCATGTGCTCGGCTTCACCCTCGCCCGAACGCTGCGCTCCCAGCCATAGACCGATCTGATGAACACCGCCCTTTCCTTGCGTCTGGCGCGAGCTGAAGATGTTTCAGCGTTGGAGCGGCTCATTCCGGTCTCCGTTCACGCACTCCAGGCAAACGACTACAGTGAAGCTCAAAGGCAGGCTGCACTCGGTCCTGTTTTTGGGGTGGACCGGCAACTCATCCAGGACGGCACCTACTTCGTCGTGGAGCATCGCGGAGTGATTATTGGCTGCGGTGGGTGGAGTCGGCGCGACTCGGTTTTCGGTGGCGACACCGAAAGGGTAAAAGCGGACCACGCCCTCGATCCCGCCTGTGATCCCGCTCGTGTTCGCGCCTTCTTCGTCGCCCCCGAGTGGAC
>JBEGTN010000231.1:0-8864 GCA_041179405.1 Verrucomicrobiota bacterium | reverse complement strand
TTGACCTGAAGGTTTGGTAACGGGGAGTGAAGGCGGAGGGGTGAAGGAGAAAAAGGGTGAGGGAGAGCCGTGGGCGTGTTTTTCGCGGGTGAGAGTGGAGAAGGAGGTGATGCGCCAGCTGGGGGGGACGGCGGGCGAGGCGAGCGATTGTAGTGCTTCGGTGGTGACGGAATCGGCGGCGGCAGGCTGGTAAAGTTGAGCACCGGGATCGGGTGGGGCGCGGAAAGTGAAGGCGGGGGCTGGAACGTCTCGCGCGGGAAGGTGCGGCCGGGCGCCGGTGGCGAGGAGGGCGGCCTCGTGGCGGGCGGCGCCGCCGGCTTTGGCAAACGACACCCAGGCGGAGGTGTAGGCCGGGTGCGCGGTGCGCTCCTCTTCGGTGCTGAGCAGCCAGTCGAGGGAGCTGCCGAGATCGTGGGCTCCGTTTGCGCGGTAGCTGCAGGTCCAGGCGCGGACTTGGGCGCGGGTGAGGGCGACGTAGGCGAGGCGGAGGCGCTCTTCGAGCTGGGCGGCGAGCAGTTGATTTTTGAAGAGGGCCTTGGCGGTCTCGTCGAGCAGTTCGAGGTTGAGCAGGGTGTCGGCGGGGGCGGAGTCGGAGGTGGAGGGCTGGCCGGAGAGTTTCTCGTAGGGCTTCGGGGCTTTGAGCGGGTCGGCGAGGTAGGGGCAGAAGACGAGGGGGTATTCGAGGCCCTTGGCTTTGTGCATGGTGACGACCTGGACGGCCTGGCGGTCGCTGGAAAGCTGGAGTTGGCGGTCTTCGGCATCGCAGCGTTCGGTGGCGCGGGCGATCTGCTGGCCGAGCCAGCGCACCAGTTCATCGGGGCGGGAGGCGGTTTCGCGAGCGGCGTCGAGGAGGAGATCCGTGAGCTGGCGGTAGTTGGTGACGCGGCGTTCGCCGGTGAGCGGCACGAGGGCGAGACGTTGGGTGATGCCGGTGGCGACGGGAGCTTCGGCGGCTGGTTTATCGAACTCGGTGAAGAGGGTGACGAGACCGCGACGTTGCCAGAGCTCCTGCCAGTGGGTGAAGCGCTTGAGCCAGGAGCCGCGATCAGGAAGCGAGTCAGTCGCATCGGACTCTTCGGCGGACTGATCGAGGGTGGCGAGGGTGACGGCATCGAGGCCGAGCAGGCGGGTGGCGAGGGCGCGGCGCATGCGTCCGGTGCGGCGAGGGTCGAGGATGGCTTGAAGCAGAACAAGGAGGTCGCCGGCCTCTTCGGTGGCGAAGACGTCGTCGCCGGAATTGATGACGGCGGGGATGTTCCGGCTTTGGAGGGCCTCGGCCATGCCCGAGGCTTGGTTGTGGGTGGCGACGAGGACGGCGAAATGGGCGGGCGTGACGGCGGTGCGGGAAGTGACCTCGAGGGTGGTGAGGTTGGTTTTGACCAGTTCGGCGCGGTCGTTGAGGAGGTCGGCGATGGTGGTGGCGATGCGCGCGGAGAGGGCGGCGATGCGGCGGGGCTGGGCGGAGTAGTCCGCATTGTCGGCGTCGGGCACGAGCCAAACCTCGAGGCGGGAGCAGGGCTGGCCGTGGTGCAGGAGCTGGTGGTCGTAGTCGAGCGCGGATACGGCGGGGGTGAACTGCATGCCCTTATTGAGAAAGGCGCCGGTGCTCTTGAAGAGGGAGTTGATGACCTCGACGAGGGGCTGCGGGGCGCGGCGGGTCTGGCTCAGCGTGTAGGTGGCGAGGGCGGTGGCGCGGGCGACGAGGTAGGTGGAGAGGTCGGCGCCGCGAAAGCCGTAGATGGCCTGCTTGGGATCGCCGACGAGGAGGAGGCGGCGGCGGGGCTCGGCATCGATAAAGATGCGTTTAAAAATGGCGAACTGGCGGGGGTCGGTGTCCTGCGATTCGTCAATGAGGGCGACGTGGTAGCGGGCGGCGAGGCTGTTGGCGAGACGGGTGGATTGCCCGGTGGCGGCGGTGTCGCCGGTGCGGTGGAGGGCGTGGTAGAGCGCGCCGATGAGGCCGTCCTGGCTGATGAGACGGTGGCGGGCCATGAAGGCGGTCAACTCGGGCAGGGCGATCTCGGCGAGGTGGTGTTGCCAGGACCATTCGAGACAGGCGGTGATTTTGTGGAGAGCTTTGGCGGCGGAGAACCAGGGGTGGCCGGCCAGGGCATTGGCGGCGGCTTTGTTGGCGGTGCCTTGTTTGTTGGCGTGGTCCGGAAGCGCAACGACCCGGTCCAGATCTTGCCAGAAGTCCACGGTGGAGGAATCGCCAGTGTGGACACTCTCCGCCCAGACCAGTGCGGCGGCCGTGTTGGCGGGGCCTTTGTTGGACCACTTGGCGACGGCTTGGATGGTTTGCGGAACGGTGGCCCAAGGGTCGGCGTCTTGCAGTTCTTCCACGAGCGAGAGGAGTTTCGCCAGCAGTTGCGTGTAGTCGCCGGCGTCAGGCTCGGACTCAGGGCGGAGGCAGCGGCGGCGGGTGTTGATAACGTTGAGGGCGACGGTGAGGTTCCAGTTTTTTGCGGTGGCGAGGGCGGCGAGCACGGGGTCGGCGGAGAGGGTGGCGATCCAGTGTTTACGGACGAGGGGGTCGAGGTGCTCGGTGTCGTTGGTGACGACCTCGGGCAAGACGGGCAGGCCGCAGAGGGTGCCTTCTTGTTGCAGGCTGCGCTGGCAGAAGGCGTGGATGGTGGAGACGGAGAGCAGGTCGAGGTCGAGCAGGGCGCGTTGGAGGCGGGCGCGGGCGGCGTTGACCTCGTCGGCGGGGTGGAGAGCGGGATCGAGCAACGCACGAAGGCGGGCGATGTCGTGCGCGGCTTGGCCGGAGAGCTCGTCGGCGGTGGCGGGTTCGGCGAGTTGGGTGAGCACGCGGCGGACGCGGTCGGAGAGTTCGCGGGCGGCGTCTTTGGTGAAGGTGACGAGGAGGAGTTTGGAGACGTCGGGCAGGATGCCTTCGAGCAGGAGGCGGGGCACGAGGTGGCTGATGGAGTAGGTCTTGCCGGTGCCGGCGCTGGCCTCGATCACGGTGAGGCCGGGTGCGATGGGCGAGGTGTGAAGATCAAGTTCCGTGGGCATGGGGAGGGAGGCGGATTGGTTCAGGCGTGCCACCAGGAATGGAGCGGGGCGGCGATGGCACGCGCCCAGGCGAGCCAGGTGGCGTCGTGCGGGGGGGCGAAGGGATCGGTATCGCGCCAGGCGAGAGCGGCGGCGGGCTGGAGTCCTTCGCCCGGCTGGCTGTTGTAGCCAGGGTCGGTCCACGTGTTCCGTGCGCTGGAGAGGGCGTCGGCTTCGGACGCATTTTTGGCCAACTCGGCGGCGATTTGGGCGCTGGTATCGGGGGCGTAGCAGAGGGGGGTGGTTTGGCCGGCACGGTAGCCGGCGACCAGGGCCGCGAGGTGTTTGCGGGCGGTCTCGGGCTCGATGGAGGGGATGATTTTCCGGGTGTCGTCGAGGCCGCAGAGCACGCAGGCGACGGGTTTATCGAGGTGCGCGGCGGCGGCGAGGGTTTGGATGAAGGCGGCGATTTGGTGCTTGGGTTTCTTTTGGTATTTGCCGGCGCGAAAAACCAACACCCAGTCCGTGGCGAGGTCGGCGCCGTAAGGCTGGCCGAGGGCGAGTTCGCCGGTGAGCCGGGTGGCGGGGTCGAGTTGGAGGGTGAGCGACGTGGGGGCGGCGCGTTGCAGCAGCGGGCCGAGGGAATCGGCGAGCGGCGTGATGTTGCGCGCGTGAAGTTTCCACGCGAGGGCGCCGAGCGCTCCGGGCGGCAGGGCGCGATCGGCGATGAGTTGGGAGCAGGCCTCGTCGGGCGTCAGCGGAGCGCGGGGCAGCCGGCTGGCGAGGGCGGTGGCGTCGGCGTGGTAGGATTGGAGGGCGTCGAGGGTAAGAGGAGCGTCGTCGAGGACGGTGTCGTCTTCCTCATCTTCGGGGATGTCGATGCGCAGAGCTTTGAGCCAGGCGTGGGCGGGGTTTTTACAAAAAACGGACAGCTGGGCCAAGGTAAGGGAAAGCGGCTCCGAGCTGGGCGAGAGGTCGGGTTCGGCGGCGGCCGGCGGCACAGAGTAACCTGATAGGTTACTTTGTGCGAGGGGGGTGAAGAAGGGCCGGGCTGGCGGGACGTGGGCGCGGTAGAGCTCGGTGGCGATGAGGGCGGAGCGTGAGTCGAAGGAGCGCGGCAGCTTCGTGGCGGCGGTGAAGTAGTCGGGGGCGAAGGGCTGGATCGGGTGCTTGATGAGGAGAACGTCTTGGAGGGCGGAGCTTGCTTCGGGTGGGCGCACGGTGGCCGAGGCGACGCGCAAAACTTCTTCCAGGCAGGAAGAAAGCGGGCCGTCGTGGGTGGTGCGCAGACTGCGGTTGGCGGCGGTGAAAATCACCCGGTCGGCGGGAGCGAGCAGGACATCGAGGAACCATTGGCGGTCCTGACGGCGCGGGTCGGCGTCCCAGCGCTCGGGTGCGCAGGCGAGCAAATCCCACGAGGGGCGGCGGGAGGCGCGGGGGAAGGCACCGTCTTGAAGGCCGAGGAAGGCGAAGACGCGGCAGGGCAGGCCGTGGAGCTGGTTGAGGCGACCGAGCAGGATCTCGCCGCCCATGCCGGTGCGCAGGCTGGTGGCGTTTTCCAGGGCGGGTTGCAGCCAGTCGATGAGCGCGCCGGCATCGAGCGGCGTGGCGACGGCGAGGTGCTTGAGTTCGGCGATGATGCGGTGGACGGCGGCGGTGTGGTCGTCGAGGTCATCGGCTCCGAGCAGGGTATCGACCGCGCCGGATAAACGCTCCGCCCAGTCCGCGGCGGGGGCTTCGGTGCGCCAGGCCGACTGGCTATCGGCGAGGCGGGTGAGCCAGGCGATGAAACGCAGGCGGTTCTCGTCGTCATGGTGGAGGTCGGGCGCGAGCGGGTGGACGAATTCGCAATCGGCATCGCGCGCGGTGGCGATGGGGCCGAGCCAGGCGCCGGCGAGGTGGCGATCCAGGGCGGCGCGCCAGGTGCCGGTGGCGTCTGCCTGGCCGCGAGCGGTGGCGTCGATGTCGTGGGTGAGGCCGGAGCTGCGGAGGGTGTCGGCGAGGTGGGCGAGGGCTTCGGGGTCGTCCGCGAGGCCGAGGTGATGCTGAATGGCGGCGAGGTTGAGCAACTCCACGAGTTCGCTGGCGCTGTGGCGACCGACGGCGAGATGGAGGAGCGCGAGCAAGGCGACGGCGACGGGGTTGGCCTCGCGGGCGGGCACGGAGGTGAGGCGCACGGGCAGCGACCGCTCGCCTCCTCGCAAGATGGCCTCGGCGAGCGGGGCGTAGAGGTCGAAATCGCTGACGGCGATCAACACCTCCTCGGGTTGTAGATTTGGCAACTCGGCGAAGGCGCGGAGCAACTCGTCGCGCAGGACCTCCAACTCGCGGCGCGGGCTGTGGCAGGAGTGGATGCGCAGGCTCAGGTCGGTGGCGGCGAGAGGAGGGCGGAGGTCGGGCGCACCGGCCGCCGCCGGAGCGCCGGGCGGGGTGCGTTGGGCACGGATGTCGGCCTGGAGGCGATGGAGCAGGGTGGCGTCGTCGTGGGGCGGGAGAGCGGTGCCGCCGGCATCGGGCCAGGCGGAGTAGTCGGGGGAGACAGCCTCCAGAAGGAGGAAGTGACCGACGGCTTGTTGACCGAGCGAAGACAGCAGCGGATGGCCGCCGCACTCGACGGGATCATTCGCGTCGGGCGTGTTGACGGCGATGGATTGGAGGGCGTGGCGATGCGTCTGGTCGGCGAGGTATCCGAGCGACGGAAGCAGGAGGTAGAGGCGGACTTCGTGGCCATGGAGGGCGAGCACTTGCAGGGTGCGCAGCAGGAGCGGGTCCAGCAGGTCGGCGCCGACGATGAAGACGGGGGATTTCGCGGCGGGGTCAGCGGGAGGGGGAGTGGCGGCGAGGGCGGCGAGTTGTTGCGCGGGATGGAGCGGGACTCCGGGCTGGCGGGCGAGCGTGTGCCAGAGATCGCGTTGCCAGCGTTCGTCGGCGACGGCGCTCGCGTCGGGTTGATCTCGATTTACGAGCGAGAAGGAGCGGCCGGCGCTCCAGTCGGCGGGCCAGTCGGGGCGAGAGCGGGCGTAGCGGTCGAGTTGGCTGGCGAGGAGTTGCGCGAAGGCGAAGCGGTCGCGGGCGGAGAGGGGTTTGTCGGCCTCTTGGCCAAGATTTTCGGCCACATCATCCACGTGCGGGAGCAAATGCCAGCGGAGCGCCTCGGGGTTCCAATAGGCGTGGCCCTCGGCGAGGGTATGAGCGCCTGGAACCGCAGCCAGTTGGCGTCCGAAATAGGCACCGGGCGGCAGAAACTCGAAGCCCATGCTCAGGCCGAGATCACGGGCGAGACGCACTTGCAGCCAGTCGCCGAGCTGGGCGGACGGCACCAGGACCGGAACCGGATGCGGAACACCAGGGTTGTCGTTGAGTGAGGCGGAGCGGGCGGCGGCCAAAGCGGGACGCAACGCAGCCAGCAGTTCATCACAATGGGCGAAGAGTTGAAGATGAAGGCTCATGCGTGATGGAGTGGCGATTTGGCGTTGAAGAGAGAGAGGGAGGACTGCGCCGGGACGACGATTCAGCGCGTTACAGACCGGATTTACTCGCACCATAACCCAAGGGGTCGGACATCTGCGGGGCAACGTGATTAGCCCCTCGCTTGTAAATCGCGATACGGTTTGAGACGATCAATTCACCACAGCGATGCGGAGACACAGAGACCTGAGAAAGGAAGGGACGAAGGAAAAAAAAGGGAGGTGAGTGCAACGGTGTGGTGTCGCTCCGCCCGGGCCTCGGTTCAAATTCCGTCTGGAGCAAGAGAGGATCAAAGGTTGAGCGCGGGTTGCGTGGCGCGGGGGGAAGCAAGAAAACGGGTCGGCGGCGGGCGGGTTGGGGATTGCGCGGGCGGGCGGCGGTGGTTTTGGTGCGGGGCATGATTCGGCGAAATCTGCTCGCGGTCGCGGTCTTGCTGGCGGGGTGTCTGCAAATGGCGGGCTACCTGACGGACAAGCCGGTCTTGCGCGGAGTGGGCGCGGCGAGCGGGTTCGCGCCGTTTCCCAAGGTGTTCTCCGACGTGGATGGCTTCGAGACCTTCGCGGCGGATTTCACGTTGCGCGGGCTGGACGGGGAGGGGAGGGCGTTCGCGCTGGAGATAACGCCCGAGCTTTATTCGCGGCTGAAGGGGCCGTATAATCGGCGCAATGTCTATGGCGCGGCGTTGTCCTACGCGCCGCGTTTGCCGGAGCCTTTGTGGCAGTCGGTGTGGTGCTACGGATTGGGCGAGGGCGGTCCGCTGCGCGAGGAATTCGGCCTGCCGAAGGGCGCGCACGCGCTGGCGATGACGATCAAAACCCGAACCAACGGGAGGAATAACTCATGGGTGCTTTCACCTTCCTGCACGCGGTAAAACGGACTTCGCCCGCGCAGTTTGCGTTGTTCCGGGCCGGGTTCGGGCTCTGGCTCGCGTGGCATTTCGCCGAACTCGCGCCGTGGGCGGCGGAGTTGTTCTCGGCGGAGGGAGCGCTGGCGAATCCGCGCCTGAATCCGACGCACGGGCTCTTTCCCAATCCGCTCGCGTGGGTGGGGGCGCCGTGGTTTTCGGTGGCGTGGTGCGTGGCGGGCGCTGCGCTGGGTTTGTTGCTCGCGGCGGGGTGGCGGCGGGTGGGGGTGAGCCTGGCGCTCTGGTTCGTGTGGGCGGCGTTGTTCAACCGCAATGTGCTGATCTCGAATCCGTCGATCCCGTATGTGGGTTTGTTGTTGATCTTGCTGGCGCTGGTGCCGGACGGGGAGCCGTGGCGGTGGCGCGGGCGGGTGGTCGCGCCGAGGGACTGGGCAATGCCGGCGGGGGTGTTCCTCGCGGCGTGGGTTTTGATGGCGGGGGGATACACGTTCAGCGGGTTGGTGAAGCTGCAGAGTCCGAGCTGGGTGGACGGCTCGGCGTTTACCCATTTGTTGAATAATCCGCTGGCGCGGCCGGGTTGGGCGCGCGACGTGGCGCTGGGGTTGCCGGCCTGGACGCAGGCGGTGCTGACGTGGGCGGCGCTGGCGGCGGAGCTCGCGTTTTTGCCGTTGTGCCTGACGCGGCGCGGGCGGTGCTGGGCGTGGTGCGGGATGGTGGCGATGCACCTGGGCATCCTGCTGGTGGTGGACTTCGCGGACTTGACGCTGGGCATGCTGATGTTGCACGCGTTCACCTTCGATCCGGCGTGGCTGCCGGCGACGAAGGTGAAGTTCGCGCGGCAGCCGGTGCTGCTTTACGACGGCGAGTGCGGGCTGTGCAACGCGGTGGTGCGCATTCTCCTGCGCGAGGACGCGGAGAAGGTGCTGAAATTCGCGCCGCTGCAGGGCGCGCTCGGGCAGAAGACGCTCCGGCGCTTCGGGCTGCCGTTGGAGGAGTTTGACAGCATCCTTTTCCTGCCGGACATCGACGCGGACCGGCCGCTCTTGCGCACCAGCGGAGTGATCGGCGTGATCGATGTGCTGGGCGGCATGTGGCGGGTGCTGGCGCGGGTGGCGCGGGTGATCCCGGGCCCGGTGCGCGATCCCGGCTACAAGCTGGTGGCGCGGGTGCGCTACCGGGTTTTCGGGAGCTACGTGCCTACGCCGTTGCCGGACCCGGACTGGGCGTCGCGATTCTTGGAGTGATCGGCGGAGCCGGGCGCGGCGATGGCGGTGGGGTCGAGCACGCCCCGGGACTCGGCGCAGGCCCAGCGTTTGGCGCAGCCGATGCAGGTGGGCAGGAGGTGGAGCGGGGCGAGTTTTTCGGCGCCGGGCGCGTGGACATCGCGGAAGGCGAGCTGGTCGTCGAAGCGGTCCTCGCGCCAGTCCTCGTAGCCGCAGCGGGAGGGGCTGGTGTGCGGGTTGCGGTAGGTGCCGAAGAGGGCGTCCCAGAGCGGGAGGTCGGCGTAGTTTTGGGTGTGGTGGCGGAACTGGTG
>JBEGTN010000230.1:0-2579 GCA_041179405.1 Verrucomicrobiota bacterium | reverse complement strand
GGGAGCGAAACCAACTTAGGGAGTCGCGGCCGGACGGGTCCAGGCGCGCTCGTCGGTGATCCAGAAGAAGGTCTCGAGTCCGGCTTTTTGCTGGAGGAGGTTGTCGCGTTGCTCGGAAAGGAGAATGGTTTTTTGCAGCTGCTGGCGGAGCTCGGCGACATTGAGGCTGAGGGGGCTGCCGGAGAGGGCCTCGAGGCGGACGGTGACGAGTTTGAGCTGGGTATCGGCCAGGGCGAGGGCGCGACGGGCGGTGTCGAGACGCTGGGCGGAAAGGGTGCGCTCGAGGGCGAGTTGCGCCTGCATGAGTTTGAGCTGGCGGCGGGTGTCGCGGAGCTGGAAGGCGGTGCGCCACTGGGTGTCGAGCTGGAGGGAGGCGGTGGCGTTGAGGTTGACCTGATTAATATCCCAATCGCGGGAGGTGCCGCCGGAGCGTTCGTAGAGCGGCGGGCTGCTGAGACTGAAACCGAGGTCGGGCCAGCGTTGCAGCTTCACGCCGAGTTCGCGGAGGCGCGCGGCCTCGAGCTCGGCAGCCTGGAGCTGACGGAAAAGAACGCCGGTATTATCGAGGTCGGCGAGGTCGATCGGGTTCTGCAGGTAGTCGAGCGACGGGAGGCCGGTCGGAACCAGGTCCCAACGGTAATCGTAGCTGCCGAGGAGGCCGGCGAGATGGGCCTGAACGGTGTCGAGCTCCTGATGGATGGAGAAAAGCTGAGTCTCGCGTTCGATGACCTCGGGGTCGGCGTCGAGCGGACGGCGGGGATCGGCGATGGCCCAGAGCTGGGTGCGAGCGAGGTTTTGCTGGCGCTGCTTGAGCCCCTGGAAGCGCACAAAGGTGCGGTAGAGCTCGGCGGTGAGCTCGCGTTCCTTAAGGGCGAGTGCCCAGTCGGCGCGGAGTTGTCCGAGGGCGGCGGTGTAGTGCCGAGTGCGAAGGTTTACGAGGCCGGGGACGGAGACGAAACTGAAGACGGAGAAACGCAGGTCGTCGGGGTTGACGTGGCCGAGATCAGTGAGGGCGCGGGAGAGGCCGCCGCTGAGCGAAACGATGGGCAGGAGATCGAGGAAAACGCGCTGGCGATCCTCGTGGGCGCGGATGATGTCGTCGCGAGACTGGCGCAGATCGAGGTTGTTTTTAAGGAGCAACTCCCGAGCTTCGGGCCAAGCAAGGGTGCGGGTCTCGAGGGACTGGAGACGGGTGAGCTCGCTGGCGTAAGCGGCGCGAACCTTGGTCTCCTGGACGGCGACTTTTTTGACGGGGGAGGCGCAGCCGGCAAGGCCGAGGCCGGCCACGGTGGCGGCAATCAGGCCGAGGTGGAGCAACGAAGGGCGGGCGAAGGACAAGGTGGTAAATGAAGAGGCCCCCGCCGGGACGGGCGGGGGCCTGGGGGTTAAGGGCCGGAGGTGCCGTGATTAGGGAATGGTGATTTCCTGGGTGATCATCTTCTGCGAGAAGCTTGCGCCCGAGCCGGACATGGCGGTGGCCGTGTAGCTGGCACCGGCCGCCACGCCGACAGTGTCATAAATCACGGAGAAGGTCGTGACGCTGGTGGCGCTCAGACTGAGGGCGTAGGTGCCGGTAGCGCCGAAACCGGGGGCGGAGGTGCCGGCGGTCAGACCAACGGTGCGGCCGTTGAAGAACAGCTTGGTGCGGTCGGAGGAGACCTTGAAGCTGGTGGAGCCGGGGGTCAGGGAGACAGGCGAGAGGCTCGCGGCGCCGGTGCCGATGCTGCCGCCTGCAACCACGGCCCCGATGGTGCCGTTGTAGGTGGTGCCACTAGCGATGGTGTCGCCAGAAGTGCCTCCGCCGATGGTGCCGCCGCCGCCGATGGTGACGGTGACATGGGGAACAAGAGCGGAGCCGGAGGAGAGGACGCGGCCGTTGTAGGTCGCGCTGTTATAGCCGACGGTGAAGGAGCTGATGCTCGTGGCGCTGCCGCTGAAGTTGGAGAGGTTCAGCGCGATGGGGCTCCGCTCCAATCCAGTGAAAGTGAAGGTGAGGGTGCCGGTGCGGTAGTCCGACGAGGGAACCCAAGTAAAGGTGCCGGTGGCGGGAGAGCCGGGCTCGGTGATGAAGAGCGCCTCATTGTCCCCGGTTTCGTTGGACCAGCTGAAAGTGGTGCCAGACGTAAAGGTGATGGTGGGGTTAAAGCTGATAACGGCACCCGAGAAGGCGGCGGCGGCGGCCGGGCCGGCGGAGCTGCCTGATTTTTTATCATTACATCCAGTAATGAAGAGAGTAACGAGACCGAGCATTCCCAAAAAGCCGGAACGCGTGAGGAAGGATTTGAGGATATTCATGCAACTCAATTGTAAATTCCCACATGATTTACCTGACAAGTCATAAGTGCGATCAGGGTGATTTTATCGCGCGATTTTGCGGCTGTTGGATGAATTTCCCCGAGTGGATGGGTGCCTGAGACGAGTGACGATGCGACGATTGAGGCCGAAGAGTAAACTTGCTGGGTGTTCCGGCTTAAGCCCGTGTTTCGCACTATCGGACGCTCCAAGCTGCATCGCGCCACCCTCACCGCCGCCGATTCTGATTACGAAGGATAGATCGCCTTGGACCGGGCATTCTCCGG
>JBEGTN010000229.1:0-3294 GCA_041179405.1 Verrucomicrobiota bacterium | reverse complement strand
CGCGCCATCACCGAACGCCCCGATCTCTTCGCCGCCGCCGTTTGCAACGTCGGCATCGCGAACGCGCTCCGCGCCGAGTTTACTCCCAACGGTTCCACCTCCGTTTCGGAATTTGGTTCCGTCGCCATCGAGGCGGAGTGCCTCGCACTGGCGGAGATGGACGGCGTCAGCCACGTGCTGCCGGGCGTCGCGTATCCCGCCGTGCTCGGCGTGGTCGGTTGGAACGACTCCCGGGTGGAGCCCTCGCAAACCGGTAAGTTCATCGCCGCCCTGCAAGCGCGCGGCGCTCCCGGCAAGCCCGCCCTGCTCAAAATCAACTACGACAACGGCCACGAGACGGAGGATAAAAACGTCACCTTCCGCGACTTCGCCTCCCAGATAGCCTTCCTCCTCTGGCAAACCGGCCACCCGGATTTCCAGCCCGTCGCACAACCCTGAGCCATCGCCTCGGCTCTTTTTACCACCGCCCCCGTCCGCTCCATGAAGATCATCGGCCTCACGCCCATCATCCTGCACGCCCCCGTCACGCGCGGCGGCATTGCGGAGTGCACCCACGCATCACGCACTGAGGTGCCTTCTGCTCCAGCCCCCTAAAACCGAATGAGTCTCGCGAAGGTTACCAAAGACCGCGAAGGCCAATCCTCCGCCCCGTCTCCGTCTTCCCGTCTCCGTCTCTTTTTCCGAATCTTCGCTCCCTTCCCCTCCTTCGCGAGACCCTTCCTCCCAAGCACCGCTGCCCTCATGCTTCGCCTCCACTCCGCCCTCAGCACCACCCGCCCGCGCTCGACGCTTCGTTCGTTCCGCTTTTTCTCCGTCGTCCCTCTCCTGTTGATCTCCGGTTTCGTCGCGCTACCGGATCTCTCCGCCGTCACCGCTGCTCCCCCGGCCGCCCTTGACCCGCTTCGCCTCACGCGCGAGGTCGAGCCCATCGCCCAAGCTGTCGAACTCTCGCTCGATCCGACGCGCGACGACTTTTCCGGCCGCGTCCGCATTGATGTCGTGGTCAATACCCCGACGCCCGCCTTCCGGCTCCACTCTCTCGGCCCCGTCTTTACCTCGACCACCCTCACCGATCTCGCGGGGCACTCGCTCGCGCTCACGGCTACCCTCACCGACGCCGCCCTCGGTCTCGTCACGCTCACCGCCCCCGCGCCGATCCCACCGGGCAACTACGTTCTCGCCATCGACTTTACCAATACCTTCAACCGCACCGGCGTCGGCCTCTACAAAACCGTCAGCCGTGGCGCCCCCTACCTCTTTACCCAGTTCGAGGCCTGCGCCGCGCGCCGCGCCTTCCCGTGCTGGGACGAACCCGTCTTCAAGATCCCGTGGCAACTCACCTTGACCATCCCCGCCGCCCTCACCGCCGTCACCAACTCCCCCGCCACCCAAGACTCCATCGCCGCGCCCACTTCCGGGGCCGCCACCAAGACCCTCGCCTTCGGCCGCACGCCCCCGATGCCGTCGTATCTCGTCGCGCTCGCCGTCGGTCCCTTTGAATCCGTCCCCGTTCCCGGCCTCTCCGTCCCAGGCCGCATCCTCACCCCGCGCGGCCAGTCCGCCCTCGCCGCCGAGGCCGCCCGCATCACGCCGACGATCCTTGCCCATCTCGAGTCCTACTTCGGCGTCCCCTATCCCTACGCCAAACTCGATCAAATCGCCGTCCCCGAATTCACCGCCGGGGCGATGGAGAATGCCGGGCTCGTCACCTACCGGGACACCATTCTCCTCATGGACCCCGCGAAGCCTTCCTTCGAGGCGCGCCGCACCCTCGCCAACATCGTCGCCCACGAACTCGCCCACATGTGGTTCGGCGACCTCGTCACCATGTCATGGTGGGATGACCTCTGGCTCAACGAATCCTTCGCCGATTGGATGTGCGCCAAGATCGTTGGCCAAACCTTTCCCGACTACCGTATCCACCTGCATCAGTTTAACGCCATCCGCGGTGCTATGCGCACCGATTCGCTCCCCTCCGCCCAGCCCATCCACCGTCCCATCACCGCGAGCGACAACCCGGATCAGCTCTTTGACGACATCACCTACAGCAAGGGCAAAGGCATCCTCAACATGGTCGAGAGCTGGATCGGCCCCGACGCATTCCGCGCTGCCATGCGCGCCTATTTTCTGAAACACGCTTGGGGCAGCACCACCGCCTCCGACCTCTGGGCGGCCTTCGACGCGGCCTCCGGTGAAAATATTTCCGCCCTCCTCGCCGCCTTCATCGAGCAACCTGGCGTCCCCTTCGTCTCCTTTACTCTCACCGCCGACGGCAGACTCACGCTCACGCAAAAACGTTTCGCCAACCTCGGCGCGCCCTCCCTCCCCGGCCTCTGGCAAGTTCCCGTTGTCCTCACCTGGTCCGCAGGCGGTCAACTCAAACGCGAGCGCCTCCTGCTCACCAAAGAGACGCAGACCTTCACTCTCCCCGGCCTGGCCGACGCCGACTGGATTTACCCCAACGCCGGCGAGGCCGGTTACTACCGCTGGACGCTCCCCGCCGAGCTCAACACCCGCCTCGCTCACCACGCCGCGAAACTCGCCACCATCGAGCGCCTCGGCCTCCTCGACAACGCCGGTGCCCTCTTCAACGCCGGTCAACTCGCCGGCGGCGACTGCCTCGCCTTCCTCACCGCCTTCGCCTCGGACGCCGAGCCCGAAGTCGCGCAAAAAGTGGCCGGCGCGCTCGGCTCCATCCGCGACACGTTTGTGCGCGCCCCGCAGCAGAAAAACTTCGCCGCCCTCACCACCTCGCTCCTGCGCCCCGCGCTCACGCGCATCGGCCTCCGCCCCCGCGCCGACGAACTCCCCCACATCGCCCCGCTGCGCAGCACCCTCATGACCGGCCTCGGTCTCCGCGTCGCCGATCCCGAGGTCATCGCCTGCGCCCGCGAACTCACCACCCAGTTTCTGCGCGAACCCGCCTCCGTGGACTCCACTCTCGCCGACGCCGCCCTCGGCGTAGCCGCCTACCACGGTGACGCCGCACTTTTCGACGCATTCCAATCATCCCTCGAAAAAGCCGCCACGCCCGATGCCCGCGCCCTCCTCATCGGCACGCTCGGCGGCTTCCGCGATCCCGCCCTCATCGACCGCGCACTCGCTTACTCGCTCACCGCCCAACTCAACTCCACCGAATTTCTCGAAATCGCCTACGCCATCCGCGACGTCGATCTCCGCCCCCGCGTCGTCGATTGGGCCATCGCGAACTACCTCGCGCTCAAGGCCAAGGCCCCGGCGGCGTATATGGATTTCATCATCGGCTTCGCTGGCGTCAGCGACCCCGCGTTCTTC
>JBEGTN010000228.1:0-3699 GCA_041179405.1 Verrucomicrobiota bacterium | reverse complement strand
CCGAACCCGCCCGCCCCCGCCACCTCCGCACCGAGGCCGGCATTGGCTATCGTTTCACGGAGTAATGTTCATCCATCATGTCGGGCAGGCCACCGACGACCGCCCGCACCTCCATGCAAGTCTTGCTCGCCTTCGATAAATTCAAGGAAGCCATCACCGCTCACGCGGCATGCGCCGCCGCCGCCGAAGCGCTGCACAGTATCCGGCCCGACTGGACCCTCGATCTCTGCCCACTGGCCGACGGCGGCGACGGTTTCTCCACCATCCTGACCAACGCCGCCAAGGGTCGCTTCGTCCCGGTTGATACGACCGACGCTCGCGGACGACCACTCCGAGCGACCTACGGATTGGTTTCAACCGGCCGGGTGCCGCCAGCGGTCCGCGCCCTCATGCCCGGACTTCCGGAGGGCGTAGGCGACATCGCCCTCGTCGAAACCGCCGCCGCCAGCGGACTCGCCGCCATCCCCGTCCACGAACGCGACCCGCTGCGCGCCACCACGCGCGGCACCGGCGAGTTGCTCGCCCACGCCGCCAACTCGGGCGCGAGCGCCATCATCCTCGGCCTCGGTGGCAGCGCGACGCACGATCTCGGACTCGGTGCCCTCGCCGCGCTCGGCCTCGCGGCGGTGGATGCGGCTGGCGAGATCATCGCCTGGCCGTCGCCCGACAACTGGCCGCGCATCGCCGGCTGGAAGCATTCGCCGCCACGTCCGCTCCCGCCGCTTTATCTGGCCTGCGATGTGGATAACCCGCTCTGCGGACCGCGCGGCGCAGCGGCCTGTTTCGCGTCGCAAAAAGGCCTGCCGTCCACCGACGTTTCGCGTCTCGATGTCGCCAGCGGAAAAATAGCCCGCCAGCTCTGCACCACCTGCGGACGGACCGAGGAGTTATTAACCGCCCCCGGCTCCGGCGCGGCGGGCGGATTGGGCTTCGGCCTGGCCTGCGCCACGGGAGCGCGCTTCGTATCGGGCGCGGATCTGGTAAGCGCATGGCTGAACCTTGAACAACGCATCCGCGCCGCCGATTTGATCCTCACCGGCGAGGGTGCCTTCGATGCCACTTCACTCACCGGCAAAGGCCCCGGCCTCGTCGTCGCGTTTGCCCTCGCCGCCGGCCGTCGGGCCGAGGTTTTCGCCGGACGTATCGCAGCCGAGTGCGTGGACGCGCCGAATCTCCGCCTGCACGCCATCACGCCTCCGGGCATCCAACGCTCCGCCGCGCTCGCCCACACCGCCGTGAATCTCAAAGCCGCAATCGCCCGCGCCTTTTAGCCCGCTCACTGAACCCGAGTCCACCGAGCGCGCCGCCAACCCGACAGCCGGTCTCACTTGTGATCCCACGGGAAACTCACCACGACTCGCGGCTGTTTCCACACTTCAAAGACCTCGAACATTTTTCCGGGATTCAGGATGCCCTTCGGGTCGAGCGCCCGCTTCACCGCCTGCATCGCGCCGATCTGCGCCTCGGAATGCTGGAGGCGCAAGAAGGGCGTCTTCGCCAGACCGATGCCGTGTTCGCCCGAGATCGCGCCGCCCAGCGAGACGACCTTTTTCATCAGCGCCAGCACCGCCTTCTCCGCCGCACGGCACTCGGCCGGCACCGCCTTGTGATACATGATATTCACGTGGAGATTTCCATCCGCCAGATGCCCGAAGGTCGGAATCGCGAGACCCGACGACGCGCGCAGTTTTTCCAGCCACACCGCAAACTCCTCGTAGGCGCCGAGCGGCACGGTGATGTCCTCGTTCAGCTTCGCGTCGCCCATCTGGAACATCGCGCCCGAGCACTTGCGCCGCACCGCCCAGAGCGCCTCGGCCTCGTCGCGGTTCTTCGCCGCCCGATGCCCCGCCGCGTTCGCCTCGGCCCAGGCCAGCACCGCTTTTTTCGCATCCTTCAGCTCCGCCTCGGAGCCGGCCAGCTCCAGCAAGATCACCGGCCGCCCCGGCTGTCCGGGGAAGATCGTTGTTTTCATTGCCGACTCCGCGCACGTCACCGAGGCACGGTCCAAAAACTCACAGATCGCCGGCTGCACCCGCGCCGCGAACAGCGCCCGCGCCGCGCGAAACGCCGACACCTCGTCCGCGAAACTCGTGAGTAAGGTCCAACGCGCCGCCGGCGCCGGGATGAGCCGCAACACCGCGTCCGTCACCACCCCGAGCATGCCTTCGCTGCCGATCCACAGATCGCGCAGGTTAAACCCCGCCGCAAATTTCCGCGTCGCCGTCCCCCACTCCACGAACTCCCCCGTCGGCAGATACCCCTTCAACGCCACGACGAAATCCCGCGTCACGCCGTATTTTCCGCCGTGCATGCCGCCCGCGTTGCAAGCGACGTTTCCGCCGATGGTCGAGTAGTCCTTAGACGAGGGATCAGGCGGGTAAAACCAACCCGCCGCCGCCGCCTCTTTTTGCACATCGCCCACCTTGGCTCCGGCCTGCACGTGGGCCAGGCCCGCCTCGGTATCGACCACGATTTTATGCAGCCCGAGCAGATCCAGCACCCAGCCGCCGTGCAGAGGCACCGCCGAGCCCATCAAGGTCGTCCCGCGCCCGCGCGGCGTCACCGGCACACCGTGTTCATTGGCCAGCTTCAACATCACGCCGATCTGCTCACGCTTGCTCGGCCGCACCACCGCCGCCGGCCGCACCGCGATGCGGCTGGAGTCATACGAGGCCGCCTCGAGCGCGGCTTCATCGGTCAAAACAACTTTCGCGCCTAGTTTGCGGCGCAGGAGCTGGGTGGCGTGGACAAAATCTTTCATGCGTTTTTACAACCTTGCCGCTTCTCGATGCGGCGCAACGCTCAACGCGCCTGCAAACCTTCTCACACGTTCTTCGCTAGTTTTTTCCGCAGCTCTGTCTCATAGTCCGTTTTCCATCCACTCCCCATGACCAAAATCCTTCTCACCACGACCTCGTTTCAAGACACCCCCGGCGAGCACCACAAACTCCTCGCCGACACCGGCTGGGAAATCATCACCGCCCGCGGCCCCCTCAACGAGGCCGACACCCTCGCCCTCGTCGGCGACGTCGATGGCTACATCTGCGGCGACGACCTCATCACTCGCGCCGTCCTCGAAAAAGCCCGCCCCAAGCTCAAGGTTCTCTCCAAATACGGCATCGGCGTGGACAAGATCGACGTGAAGTCCTGCACCGAAATGGGCCTGCCTCTTCTCTTCACCCCGGGCGTCAACCACACCACCGTCGCCGAGCACACCTTCCTCCTCCTGCTCTCCTTGGAGAAAAACCTCCTCTTCCACGCCGACTCCACCCGCTCCGGCGGCTGGAAACGCAAGACCGGCCACGAGCTCCTCGAAAAGACCATCGGCATCATCGGCCTCGGCCGCATCGGCAAAGAAGTCGCCATCCGCGCCCGCGCCTTCGGCATGAACGTCGTCGCCTTCGATGTTTACTGGGACGACAAGTTCGCCGCCGCCCACGACGTGAAACGCGCCGCCACCCTCGACGAGGTTTACGCCGTCGCCGACTACCTCTCGCTCCACACCAATCTCACGCCCGAGACGCGCGACATGATCAGCGCGAAATCCTTCCCCAAGATGAAAAAGGGCGTGCTCATCATCAACTGCGCCCGCGGCGAGATCGTCCACACCTCCGACATGGTCGAGGCCCTCAAATCCGGCCAGGTCGGCGGCTACGGCACCGACGTGCTCGACGAGGAGCCGCCCCGCGCCGACCACCC
>JBEGTN010000227.1:0-4850 GCA_041179405.1 Verrucomicrobiota bacterium | reverse complement strand
CCACCTTGCGCGTCGGCGGCGGCGCCAGCCACACCTTAACATGGAATGGTTCAGTGAGTGTCACCGGAGCTTCCGGAATAAGTGCTGATGGTAGCACGACGGGCATCACGATCTCGGGCGGCCTCAACATGAACAATGGCGGCCACACGCTCACGTCGTTTGCCAGCGGCACGGCCAATACCCTGTCCGGCCCGATCAGCGGCGGCAGCGGCACCATCACGGTTGCGCTCGGCACGCTCAACCTGAACGCGGCGAATACCTTTGGCGGCACTTTCCGCGCGTCGGTGAGCGGGACTGTTTTGAAGATCGGCGATCCTCTCGCCATGCAAAACGCCACCTTGGACATGAACGCGGCGGACGCGGGTAGCGTGAATCTTAACAACCTCAACGCGACTATTGGCGCCCTCACCGGTTCGCGCGCTCTGGCTCTCGGCAGCGGCACGGTTTTGATCGGCAGCAACCATTCGAGCACCGCCTACAGCGGCACATTAAGTGGCGGCGGCTCGTTGGTGAAAGTCGGCAATGGCACGCTGACGCTTTCCGGCGCGAACAGCTACACCGGAACCACCAGCGTGAATGCCGGCATCCTGGCCTTGGGATCGAGCAGCGCCCTCCCTGCCACGGCGGTGTCTTTGGGTAACGCTACCCTGGACGCAGCCACCTTCAGCAACACCCTCGGCACCTTGGATGTCACTAGCACCGCGAAAATCAATCTGGGCACCGGGGCTGCCCTGGCCTTCGCCGACAGTAACGGCATCGATTGGAGCGGCGGCACGCTGACCCTCACAGGGACCTTTGTGCCCGGCGTGTCGCTCCGCTTCGGGACCGGCAACACGGGCCTGACGCCTACCCAACTCGCTAAGATTTCCGCTGCCGGCTTCGGTTCTTTTTTCCTGAATAGCAGTGGCTACCTAGTCGTTGACAACATTGCGCCGACGCTGGCTGGCAGTGCCATTGTCGATGACAAGAGCGGAGCTCCCATCGCCGTAAATACCCTGGTGACCTACACTGTGACCTTCAGTGAGGACATGGACGCCAGCACCGTCACCGCCGCCGACTTCGGCAACGCGGGCACCGCGACTTTCAGCATCGGCTCGGTCACGGAAAACACGCCGACCTCCGGAGTGTTCATCGTTCAAGCCACGCCGACCGGCGCCGGCACCTTCCAGCTTAGGGTCAATGCCGCCGCCGTCCTGAAAGATGTGGCGGGCAACAACCTCAACACCGCCTCCGCCATCCTCGACGACACAACCATCACCGTCGATGGCATCGCGCCGACGCTGGCTGGCAGCGCCATCGTCGACGACAAGAGCGGAGCACCCATCGCCATAAACACCTTGGTGACCTACACTGTGACCTTCAGCGAGGACATGGACGCCACCACGGTGAGCGCCGCCGACTTCGGCAACGCGGGCACGGCGACCGTCAGCATCGGCTCGGTCACGGAAACCACGCCGACCTCCGGAGTGTTCATCGTTCAAGCCACGCCGACTAGCGCCGGCACCCTCCAGCTTAGGGTCAATGCCGCCGCCGTGCTGAAGGATGTTGTAGGCAACAATCTCAACACCGCCTCGGCCATCCTCGATGACACAATCATCACCGTGCAGACGCCGTATGCTTCCTGGGCTGGTGGAGGGGCCTTCATCGCCGACGCCAATAGTGACGGTGTGGCCAACGGCGTGGCTTGGGTATTGGGGGCGGCCAATCCCTCCGCTGACGCCACCGGACTCCTGCCGACCTTCGATAACACTAGCGATTCCACTTACTTTATTTACACCTACCGTCGTAGTGACGCGGCCAACACCGACCCCACCACCACCATCACGGTGCAATACGGCAGCGACTTGAGCGCTTGGACCGTCGCCGTGCATGATGGAGCTAACATCATCATCACCCCGACCAACGATGGTGCGGGCGCAGGCATCGACTCGGTGCAGGTGAAGATCAATCGCACCTTCGCGGTTGGCGGCAAGCTCTTCGCCCGTCTCAACGTGGTCATCGCACCGTAGGCATGCGGGTCGCTACGGTTTGCATAACGCCGACGGCTGCGGGTGCGGCGCATGGCGAAAGAAGAGAGTGTGGAAAGCGACGGGTTCAGGCTTTCCGGCGGGGCGGAAATGGATTGGCTGGGTAGATGGACGGTATTTCGCTCGCACGACTCGGCAACCTGCACCTGGTGCTATTGCACCTGCCCATTGGGTTTGTGGTGGCGGCGGTGCTATTGGAGCTCTCGTTGTGGAAAAGACCGACGGCGGACGGCGCTAACTACCTCCGCCGTTTGCTGGCGGTGAACGCGGTGGCGGCCTTGTTGACGGCGGCGGCCGGCTTGGTGCTCGCGACTACAGGGAAATACCCGTCGGATACGCTGGAGTGGCACCGCTGGGCGGGCTTGGCGTGCGCGGGGCTGGCAGTGGCGGCTTGGGTGGCCCGGGTGCGCGGCCGGCCATGGGTAGGGCGCGTTGCACTGGCAGCGCTTTTGGGGGCGACGGTCGTGGCCGGGCATTTTGGCGCGACTTTATCCCATGGGCCTGAGGCGACGACTTTTTGGGGAGGCACTGCGGTCAAGTCGGTGCAAGTTCCCGGCAAAACAAGGGTGAGCGCGGCGGCGGCGGGCGCGGCGGCGCTTGTGTTCGCAAACGAAATACAACCGGTGTTGGAGCGTTCCTGCATCGAGTGTCACGGCCCCAAGAAGATCAAGGGACGGCTCCGGCTCGACACCCGCGAGGCGGCGCTGGCGGGCGGGCGCAGCGGACGACCGGCGATCAAACCGGGACAGCCCGAGGCGAGCGAGCTGCTGCGGCGGGTGCGGCTGCCGCGTGATGATGACGAGGCTATGCCTTCGAGCGATGATCCTGGACTAAGCGCGGCGGAAATCGCCGCGCTGGAGAAGTGGATCGCGGACGGCGCGGTCTGGCACTGACGAAGACTGAGCTTAGTTGCCGCCGCGCTGACGACCGCCGCCGTTACCGCCGTTGCCGCCGCCCATCTTGCTTTGGATGAGTTGTTGAGCGGCCTGTTCGGCCTGGTATTTCACGAGGAGATCAACTTGGGATGGCATGAGCACGCCTTTGGCGGCGGAAATTGTCTGGTCGGTGATGATCACGTCGCGGCCTTTGGTGGTTCCGGTGTCGGTCAGGATCTTGGTGAGCTGCTGTGATTGGGAGTCGGTGAGGGTTTGGCCGGAGACGCTCAGTTTTTCGTTGAAATCGGATACGGCGGAGCGCTGAGACTGGGTGGACTTGTAAGTCTCGAGCTGGGCGTAGGCGGCGTCGCCGATGGTGGTTTTGATGTTGGTATCGACCTCGGCCTGCATTTGTTCGGTCAGGGTGCGGAGTTGGTCGCGGGTGGCGGCATCACGCATATCGAGACCTTGCGACATCGAGGAAGCCATGACATCGCGGCGGGCATTCTCGCGCTCAACGAGGAGGGTTTTGAAGGCTTCGGCTTTGTCGGCCGGGAGGCTGAGCTGTTTGAAGAGCGCGCCGTAGCGTTTCTCGATGCGGGCTTCCTGCTCGATCTTCATGGCGGCGATGAACTCGGGATCTTTCATGAGTTCGGCCATACGGGCACCCCACTGGGCCCGATTCTGGCCTCCGGGGCCGCCATTGGCACGGCCACCGCCGGCGGCCGCGTCAGGAGCGGCGGACGCAGCGCCGTCGTCGGCGGCGGCCTCGACCGGGGCGGCGGGCTTCTTTTTATCCTCAAGAGTCTGGGTCGGACGAGGGGCGAAGTTGCTTTGGGTGATTTTCAGGGTCGGAGCGGCCTTGGCTTCGGCGAGAAGCTGGCGTTGCTGAAGCACCAAGCCGGCTCCCGCGAGAGTGGTGCAGGCAAGGAAGGCGATGAGATAGTTCTTGGAGGTGGAGGTCATGGCGGAAGGAATGGAGGCGTGTGAAAGCGAATGAGCTGTAAGCAATGAAGACGCCATGCGGTCGCGGCCGGTTACAGGCACGTGGTCCGATTTCGTCGCAGCACGGGCGGTGTGCGCACGAGGCCAGTGCGGCGCGGGGTGGAGCGCGCGAGGAACGGCTAGACATGGAACACGCTGAACTTGAACTCACGTTCAAGCCTACCGGGTGGAGTCGGAGCGGGACGCCGGGAGCGGGTTGCGCTCAGCGAGGAGGAAACTCGAAGTCGGCTTTTTTCTTGTCCTTGGAGAGGACGAGATAGGCGCTGAAGGCGCGGCCGGCCTTGGACATGAAGCCCTCAATCAGGTTGGATTTACCCTCGGCGAGGAGGAGCTGGATCTCCTCGACGGGGAGCTTTTTGCCGCAGACTTCAAGCTTGGTGGTGAAGACGGCGCGGGGGGCGTCGTCGGCGCCGGCTTTGGCGACCACGTAGGCGTCGGCGGTCTGGTAGAGTTCGCCGTCCTTGTGCGAGGCGCTGGGGCCGAGTTTTTTCGCGTCGGAGAGGTCGAGCTTGGCCTTGGCTTTGCGCTCCACTGGTTTGCCGTCTTTGCCGGTCTTGGGCTCGCGGGGCGGGAACTCGAAGTTGGCCTTGGCACCGGCGCGAACGAGGTAGGCCTTGAAGGGGCGGTTGAACTTGCTGGTGAAGTTCTCGATCAGCGGCGTGCGTCCGGTGGTGATGCAGGTAATGAGGTCGTCGCGGGTGAGCTCACGTTTGCAGAGGATGCGGGAGAGTGAGAAGGTCTGCTCCCAGGTGCCTTCGGCGTTTTTCTCGCGGAGGATGTATTTGGTGGGGGCTTCGCAGAGCTCGGCGCCGGTCTTGGGGTCTGTCCAGAAGGGGACGAGATCGGAGACATCAAGTTTGTCGCCGAAGTCCATGGTGACTTTTTTGCCACCGGGCTCCTTGGCTTTTTCGTTGTCCACGATCTTGAGTTTGGCGGCGAAGCG
>JBEGTN010000226.1:0-6168 GCA_041179405.1 Verrucomicrobiota bacterium | reverse complement strand
AGGGGCGGCTCGACCGGTAATAGCACAGCGGGTCATTGTGCATGTTGCCCGAGAGGTGCAGGTATCCGTCGCGATCAAGGATGAGGGCGAGGTAGTTGTGACTGTCCCATCCCGTGATATTTGACACGCGGCCACCGCGACCCGGAAGGGCAACTCCCTCGGGATGCACCTTTGTCCATGCCGTTTCGTCAAGCCGACGGCCGGCCACGGTGATGCGGCGCTCGGAGTCGTAGTAGGCGATGAACTGGTGGCCGCGCTCGGTGAGGAAGGCGAAGCTCACCGGATGGCCGGACCAGACGGCATCCACCGGCAAATCGGCCAGGATGCCGGACGGCGTCGCGACCGAAAGCGCGGCCGGCTCGATCTCGAGCGTCAGCACGCTCTTGGGCGGGAGGGTCCAGGCCGGGGTCGCGCTCGTCAGCGTCTCGTCGGCGAGCCGTTCGTAGCGCGCGGTCGCCTGGGGCGAGGTCAACCAGCGGGACACGCGGCCGCCGGGCCGGGGGCACAGGGAGAGGTCGAGGGAAAGGGCGAGGGGCGCCTCGCCGTCGTTCAACGCGACGACGACCAGCTTCCCTGTTTTCGGATCAAGGGCGGCGGTGACGCGCTCGTTACCCAGATCCAGGATGGTCATGCCGGGGCGGATGTGCCGGCTGTATTGGGCGAAGACATACGCCTTGGGGTTCACTTTCCCCAGTTTTGAGGACAGCATGTTTGCATCGATGAAGCCCCAACCGCTGCCGCCTTTGCCCTCGCGGCCGCCGTCGATGGGCTGCCAGTAGCACCAGGCAAGGGGACGGAGGACCGCCATGTCGTGATGGAGGACCTGGGCCATGTGCAGGCCGTCGGCGTCGCGGTCGCCGTGCTCGGAGTTCCAGATGGGTTTGCCGTCGCGAGTGGCGGCCTCGGCGCGGAGGGCGGCGCGGTTGCCATTGAGCCCCTGGTAGCCGTGGACGTTGACCTGGGCGACGATTGCGCGCACCTCGGGCGGGTAGGCGCGCCATGCATTCAGTGCGTGGTCGTAAGACGTCTCGTCTGAAGCGCTGAGGGCGAGAGTGGCGAGTCCCTGCCGGTCAAGGGCCGCGCGGACGAGAGGGAGTATCTCGGCTTGGGAGCGAGGGGAGAAGTGGGAGCCCTCCTGTTTGCCGTTGGCAAACCAGTAGTCGGAAGACGGCTCGTTGAAAGTGGCGACAGAGGTGAAGGCCAGCCCCCAGTGATCGGCGGCGCGGCGCGCGATGGTGGCGATGTAGTAGGCGAAAGACTCGCGCATGTCGGCACGGAGGTTTTCGATGTTACCCTTGGGGCCGCCGGAGGGGTTGTCGTTCACGCACATCCACCAAGGGGGGGAATTAAAGAAGAGCTCGAAGTGATTGGCACCGCGGTCGCGGGCCTTTTGGAGCATGCCGCGCTGGTTGGCGTCGGCGCTCCAGTCCCAGCTGGTGGAGGCGGGGTCACGGTTGCGGCCGTCGAGCCAGAAGGTGTCGAGCTGGCGAAACGGCAGTATGGATCGGGAAACGACCATGCGACGTCCGTCGATCTCGGCGGAGCTGCAGGCGCCTGCGTTATAGCGGGCTATAGTCATGCCGAGGCCGGGGAGGGTGGTGCCATTGATCTGAACGGTGCCAGTGGTGAACAGCCAGTCGGCGATATCGTCGCGGTGTCCAAAATCCTTGGCCCACCAGGCGAGCGACGTGCCCCACCCCTCCCAAACCCCCTGGGTGGCGGCGGGGTCGATCTTGACGACGCCCGGCCCCTCCGCAGCCGCCTCCGGCTTGGCGGCGCGCGCCGCCGGTGAAAGCAGACCCAGGCAAATCAACAACCAGAGGGAGACGCGTAATCGGGGGGGCATGAAAGAGACGGGGGCTTATGAAAAACGGAACGGGGAGATACGCAACGCGCCCCGGGCATTAAAGGCCGAAAGACACGCGAAAGTGACGGGCGGCAGGGAAGCCGCGAGAGCTAATTGCGAACCGGACGATCCAACGGGCGCGAGAGTCAAATCCGCGCTCCGCCGTTTAACGTAAACGCTCCTCGGCCTTACCCGCGCCTTCACCCGCCTGACTTGGTATAACGTAAACAACCGCGCGCCCCCTCGACAGAAGCCGCGACCCGCGACCGAGGCCACCCCCGCCAGGATCGGGGTCGCTTGCCAAGCGGGCCTAAATCGAGACCTTTTGCACTGCGGCTTCGCCCCCTTTTCCGCCCCCATCCCCGCCCTTTCGTGCGAACGCAGCCTGGCCGCGTCCCCTCCCCCCTTCACCATGCTTTCACTCCCCACTCTTGCGCTCCGCCTCGGCACCCTCGGTGTCTGCTTTGTCTGCTGGCTCTTCGCCCTTTCCCCCGCCGGTGCCCAGACCCTGACCATCACCGAAGGGGTGCAGACGGTGACCACGCTGGCCTCGGGCACCGTCGCCACCCTCACCGGCCGCGCCGAGCTGCGCATCACCGGCACCGGCGATCCGACCGCCGGCACGACCATCAACCTGAACTCGAGCGACGCATGGCTGTTTTTCCCCGGCCTCAAGCCCACTGTCGTCCAGTCCACCCAGCTGCCGCGCGTGCGCGTGAACGGCGTCACCGCCGTGCATGGCACCAACTGCCGCGTCGTCCAGCACGAGCTGGGCACGGTGGTCATCCCCCATACGCCGGCCTTTCAGCCGCTACAGGCCTACGTCGGCCCGGACTTCACCGGCGCCACGTCATCCTTTTCTCAATACACCTACTACAACTCCGCCGCCAGCCTTGGCGCGCTGAATCGCGCCATCAGTTCCTTCCGGCTCAAGCGCGGCTACATGGCGACTTTCTCCACTCAGACCAGCGGTGCCGGCCCGAGCCGGGTTTACGTCGCGCAAGACGGTGATCTCGAGGTCGGTCGCCTCCCCTCCGACCTCGACGACTCGGTGGTTTTCGTGCGCGTGCTGCCCTGGCGGGGAGTAAGCAAAAAAGGCTCCTGCGATATCGCGGCGGACTCCTTGAACTCCGCCTGGTTCTACAACTGGGACAACAACCAGAACTCGTCGCTCAACTGGGAATACGTGCCCATCCGCCAGCAGCGCTGGTGGCCCGGCTACCCGACCAATAAACCCGACTCCACCCACCTGCTCGGCTTCAACGAGCCGAACAACCCGGTCGAGGATTCCTATACCAGCCTGGGCAGCGGCTCGATCGACACCGCCCTCGCCGTCTGGCCCGAGTTGCTCGCCACCGGCCTGCGCGTCGGCTCCCCCGCCGTCACCGACGGCGGCGAGGCCTGGCTCTACGAGTTCATGGACAAGGCCGCCGCCGCCAACCTCCGCGTGGACTACGTCGCCATCCACTTCTACCGCTGCGGCTACACCGCCACCCAGCTCTACAACTGGCTCTACAACATCCACGTTCGCACCGGAAAACCCATCTGGGTGACGGAGTTCAACAACGGTGCCAACTGGACCTCCTGCACCGACCCGACCTACGCCGAAAACGCCACACGCATCGGCGAGTTTATCGACATGCTGGACAACGCGCCCTTCATCGAGCGCTACGCCGTTTACAGCGCGGTCGAATATATGCGGCAGATGACCTACGACACGGGCGGCCTTACCCCCGCCGGCGTCGTCTATCGCGACAACGCCTCCCCCATCGGCTACCGGCAGACCGTGCCCGCCACCGGCGGCCGTGGCGTCGCCCGCCTCACCTTCGACGACACCCTGCGCGACTCATCCGGCCACTCCAACCATGGCCTCGCCAGCTCGGCCCCGCGCTTTGTGGACAGCCCGCGCGGCCGCGCCATCGACCTCGACGGCGACTCCCAAGCCGTGCAATTGCCCGCCGGCGTCGCCACCGCCTCCGCCTTCAGCTTCGCCGGCTGGGTGTATTGGGACGGCGGCGCGAACTGGCAGCGCATCTTTGATTTTGGATCCGACACCTCTCGTTACCTTTTCCTCACCCCCTCGTCCGGCTCCGGCACCCTCCGCTTCGCCACTCGCAACAACGGCTCCGAACAACTCGTGCAGACCGCCGCCGCCCTGCCCGTCGGCCAGTGGACCCACGTCGCATTCACCCTCTCAGGCGGCACCGGCCGGATCTACCTGAACGGCGTGCAGGCCGCCTCCGCCGCCATCACCATCACTCCGGCCCAGTTCACCCCCTCGAATAACTACCTCGGCAAAAGCCAGTTTCCGGCAGACCCGTTGTTCAACGGCCTCCTCGACGATGTTTACATCGCCGACTACGCCTTCTCCGCCGCGCAGGTCGCCGCCCTCATGACCAACACCGCGCCGCAGTTCACGAGCGCCACCCTCACCGGCACCGCGGCCGTGCATGGCCAGGCCTATACCGGCACCCTCGCCGGCACCGCGACCGACGCCGACGCCGGCGATACCTTGACCTATGCCAAGCTCACCGGCCCCGCCTGGCTCTCGATCGCCGCCAACGGCACGCTCTCCGGCACTCCGACCTACGGCGATAGCGGCCCCCAGTCCTTTGTCGTCACCGTCACCGACGCGGCCGGGGCCAGCTCCTCCGCGGTGCTCACGATTTCGCTGCCCTCCGTCATTGGCAACGGCACCTGGACCGCCGACGCCCCCGGCACCTGGGCCGATGCCGCCAAATGGTCCGCCGCCTTCCCTGCCAACGGCGCGGGCAACACCGCCAACTTCAGCCTGCTCAACATCACCGCCGACCGCACCGTCACCCTCGATGGCTCGCGCTCCGTGGGCACCCTGCGTTTCGGCGATACCTCGGGCACCCAGTCCTGGACGCTTGCCAGCTCCGGCGGCGCCGCCCTCACCCTCGATAGCGGCACCACCTCCGCCGCCTCCGTCGTCGTGGTGCAAAACACCGCCACTCTCTCCGCCTCGCTCGCCGGCTCCTACGGCCTGGCCAAGAGCGGCGCGGGCACCCTCGTGCTCGCCGGGGACAACACCCTCGCCGGCGTCCTCACGATCGACACCAACAGCACCACCGCCGCCGAAGGTATCGTGCGCCTCGCCCATCCCGCCTCCGCCTCCGCTTTCTCCGCCATCCAGATTCGCAACAATAACACCGGCTCCTCCACCCTTGAGCTCTCCGGCGCCTCGGGCGGCGTCGTCTCGGGTGCCTCGCTCGCGCTCTCCGGCCGCAACAACACGGTCGTCGCCGTGCGCAACCTCACCGGCGACAACACCCTCTCGGGTGCCCTCACCCTCAACGTCGGCGGCTCCAACTACCAGTTCCTCTCCGACGCCGACCTGCTCACCTTCGGTGCCATCACCTCCGCCGCCTCCGGCAACCGCACCCTCACCTTCTCGGGCGCGGGCGGCTTCGTGCTCGGCGGTGCCATCACCAACGGCTCCGCCACCGATGGCGTCATCATCGTCAAAAACGGCGCCGGCTCCCTCACCCTCTCCGGGGCCAACACCCACACCGGCTCCACCACGATCAACGGCGGCGTAGTCAACGTCACCGGCTCCGGCCAGCTCGGCACGGGCGCGCTCACCGTCGCGACCGGCTCCACCCTCAACCTGCAAAAAGGCGTCACCCTTGCCCAGGCCGTCACCGGCGGCGGGGCCATCCTCAGCCACGGCGGCACCGTCACCATCTCCGGCTCCTGGTCCGGCTTCAGTGGTAGTTACACCTTGAATACAGGTGGATTCTCCACCGCCTGGTCCTCCGTCGCTTCCGTCAGCGCGCTGGCGTCCTACTCCATCACCGCACCCACCACCACCGGCCAGGCGCTGATCGCGAACGTAGCCAGCGGGGCCAACACTTTCGCGCTTGGCGCGCTGGGCGGCGTCGCGGGCACGATGCTGCGCAACGGCAACTCCGTCACCTCCTCCACCACCTTCCAAATCGGGGCCAAGGGGCTCGACACCGACTTCGCCGGGCAGATCGGCGGCGGCGGCGGCACCATCGCCGTCACCAAAGTCGGCTCCGGCATCTTCACCCTCTCCGGCGTCAGCACCTACACCGCCGCCACCACCATCAGCGCCGGCACCCTGCGAGTGAACGGGGCCACCGGCACCAGCACGGTCACCGTCGCCAGCGCCGCCACCCTCGACGGCTCCGGCCTCGTCGGCGGCTCGGTCAACGTCCTCTCCGGCGGCTCCCTCGCCCCCGGCGCCGGCGTCGGCACGCTCTCCGTGGCGGGCAACGTCGTCCTTCAGTCAGGTTCCTTCACCCGCATCGAGCTCAACCGCGCCCTCGCCACCTACG
>JBEGTN010000225.1:0-5219 GCA_041179405.1 Verrucomicrobiota bacterium | reverse complement strand
CGCGGTTTCAGCTCGGTGGTGCCGGTGAGCTTTTTGCCGTAAAAGGCGAAGTTCTCATCGACAAAAGCCTGCGTGAGATGCGGCGCGGTCGCGCTGAGCAACTGCCAGCGAAGGTAGGCCTTCCAAGTGGCGATTTTTTCGGAGCGCAGCAGGCCGGCGAAGGCTTTGAAAAACTCCGGCTGACCGACGAGCACGGTTTGCTCGCCGCCGGGCAACATTACCTCAGCGAGAAACAACTCCCAGGGAAGAGCGGAGGCGACGGCGGGCAGTTTCGCGCGGTCGATCTTGTTGTAGTTTTTTTCCGGATCGCGCAACGCGACCAGATCACGCGAGGCCTTGGCCAGGCGGGTTTCCAGTTTGAAGATGGCGCGGGCGAGGGTCTTGGCGTCGGCCGGTTGGTCGCCGGCGAGGCTGAGGATTTTTTCGATGTGGTCGAGGTAGGCGCGACGGATGTCCTTCGCGGTTTTGTCCGAGTCGAGGTAGTAGTTGCGTTCAGGAAGACCAAGCCCGCCCTGGCGAAAAGCGGCGATCATGGCGGAGCTGTTTTTGTCGTCCACCTGGATGCCGAAATCGAAACCGGCGCCCAGGCCGGCGGCGTGGAAGCGGCCGATGGTTTTTATGACATCGTCCGGGGTCCGGAGCGCAGCGATTTCATCGAGCCACGGCTTTATCGGAGCGAGACCAGTTTTTTCGATTTCCGACTCGTCCATACCGGAGGCGTAAAAATCTCCCACCCGCTGGGCGAGGCTGCCTTTGGCGCCGCCGGTGCGTGCGGAGTTTTCCAGGATGTCGTGCAGAATGGCGAAGGTGCGTTCGTCGATTTCTTGATTCACTCCCCACGCGGCGTGGTCGCCAGGGATGGGCACCCGGTCAAAGGCTCCGCAGGCATAAGCGTAGAGATCTTCGCAGGGAGAGACGGATAAATCCATATAAGCCCGGTCCACACCAACCACTGGCCGAGTGGCATCGGCGGCCGAAAGCGGAAGAACAAAGCCGAGAAACACGAGGAGGAGAAGGGTGCGCATGGGGAGAACTTCCAGCGCACGGTAGAGACTTACTCGATTGCCACAACCCAGCTTTCCAACGGAGCACTAAAAGACGAACCGCTCCTTTATTCGGAAAATGCGTCGGAGCGCTGCGCCGGAGTGAGCTCGACCCAGGCACCGGGGCGATGGAGCAGACCGATGGCGGAGAGGGTCAGGCGGCCGATGCGCATACGGAAGAGGCGCAGGGTGGGGTGGCCCACGGCGGCGGTCATGCGGCGGACCTGGCGGTTTTTACCCTCGGTGAGAGTGAGACTGAGCCAGGCATCGGGAACGTTTTTGCGGAAACGCACCGGTGGATTGCGCGACGGCAGGGCGGCGGTGAGGGCGGGGTCGAGACGCTGCACGCCGCAGGGCAGGCAGGCGTGGTCGGGCAGGCGCACGCCGGCGGCCAGGGATTGCATGGCCTCGGTGGTGGGCACGCGCTCGACGCAGGCCCAGTATTCACGCGGATGACCGTGGCGGGGATCGAGCAGGTGGGTGGCCAGACTGGTCTCGTCGGAGAGGAGCAGCAGGCCCTCGCTATCGGCGTCGAGCCGGCCGAGCGGGTAAACCTTGGCTGGCAGTCGCGGGCCGGGCAGGAAGGGCGCGGCGCCCAACTGCGCGAGGGTTTTCCAAGCGGAGCCCGGCTCGGGCGTGAACTGCGAGAGCACGCCGTAGGGCTTGTGAAGGGCGATGAGCAAGGGGTCAGGAGGACGGGCCGCCGGGGTGACCGGCGGCGTCCATCGTATCCTTAAACTTCATACACCTGGCCCGGCACCGGGTCGATGACCTTGGTGTTGGGCATGCGGGCGGTGAGGTTTTCCTGGAACCATTTGCGCGCCTCGGGTTCGCCGTGGGCGAGGACGATGCAGCGGGCGTCGGTCTGGACGGCGAACTGGAGCAATTCCTCGCGGTCGGCGTGGCCGGAGAGCTCGAAGCGCTCGACCTTGGCCTTCACGGTGGTCTTCACGTTGATCGCGCTGAAGAGGAAAGGATCGCCGTGTTTGCAGGTCTGGAGCACGCCGCCGGGGGTGGTGGGGTCGCAGTAGCCGACGAACGCGATGGTGTTATGCGCGTGGCCAAGCAGGCCGGAGGCGAGGGTGTAGCTCGGGGTGCGCTCAACCAGCATGCCGGAGCTAATCAGGTAGAGGGCTTTTTGCTTGGGATCGACTCCGGGCTCGAGCTTGCGCGGGAGCGGTTGGGTGCGGAGATCCTTGAGGATGGAGCGGCTGAACTGGACGTGCTTGGTCTTGCGGGAGATCTCGTCGAAGTAGTCGCAGAGATCGAGGCCGAGGCCGGAGGTGTAGATGGGGCAGTCAACCAGTTTGCCGAATTTCCGGGCGTCGTGGAAAATCGCCAGCAACTCCTGCATGCGTCCGAGAGCGAAAACCGGGATGAGCACGGAGCCGCCGGCCTGGATGGTGGAGTTGATGGTGTTGATCAGACGGGCGACCTCGTTGAGGCGCTCCTTGCCCTCGGGGCGCTCGGTGGTGCCGCGGGTGGTCTCGGTGATGAGGGTGTCGAAGTGGCCGGCGGGGAAGCGGGCGCCCTTCAAAACGCGCTGGTCCTCGAAGAGCACGTCGCCGGTGATGAAGATGTGGCGGTGCTTGTGACGAAGCTCGACGGCGCAGGCACCGGCGACGTGGCCGGCGGGATGAAGGGTGACCTCGATCTCGTCGCGGCCGCTGGAGAACTTCTTGGGCTGGCCGAAGGCGAGACCGCTCATGCGCGGGGCGCAGCGGTCGATGTCTTCGTGGGTGAAGTGCGGCGCGTCCTGGGTCTGGCCCTCGGAGAGCTGACGTTTCATGACGTTGGCCGAGTTATGCAGCATGCGCTCGACGATCATGCGGCTGGAGAGCGTCATGAGAACCGGAGCGTTAGGATGCTCGCGCATCGCGACGGGCAAAGTGCCGAGGTGGTCGAGATGGCAGTGAGTGAGGATAATCAGATCGATGCTGATACCGCGAAGCCGACCGAAATCGGGCATGGCGGCGCGGCCGCTTAACTTCGGGTGTAATCCGCTGTCGATAAGAATGTTGAGTTCACCGATTTGGAGGAGCGTGCAGCTTGAGCCGATGCCTCCCTCACGGTTAAGGTCGATTAGTTTCATTATGGGAATTGGTCAGACAGAGACCTGCGAGAGGCGAGAGCAAGCGCAACCTCGACGGATATCTTCCGGCAGAGGCGAGGGAAGCGGGCGTGATCAAGCGTCGCCTTCGTCGCCGGAGGACTTGCCGGGCGGTATGCGCATCGCGAATGCAGGCAGCAACACATGCACCGCGCGGCCCGCTTCATCGATCCCGTGAAAGCTGCCTTGCGCGACCGCATCCGCGCCGGCGACGTGGTAGCTGTTGTAGGAGAAACTTTCTCCCGGAGCGAGGCGTGGGGTTTCGCCGACGATCTTGTCGCCCTCGATCACCTCGCGGGAGCCGTCGCTGTTCGAGATCACCCACTTTCGCCCGAGCAAGGTGACGGTGTGGTCGGATGCGTTGTGAATGGTGATGTAGTAAACAAACGCATGCGGCTGGTCTGCGGGCAGGCACTTGCCGCCGTGGTGATACACGAGTTTTTCGAGAGATGCAGTAAGGCCGGTGAGGACGAGCGAAGCGGACATGGTTTATACTTAACACGTAAAGCGAACGGAGGACCGCGTGCTTTGCAAGATGTGTGGCGGAGTTTAGTGCATCCTCTTTCAAGCGCAGCTAATGAAGGCAGCCGCCCTGGCTGGTGACTGGGGCGGCGCGAGGGAAACCGCTTGCGCGGCAGGACGCGGCGTCAAGCGTGCGACGAATGACCTGGGGCGACTACGGCGCGGTGGCGGTGATGGGGCTGCTCGGCAGCGCCCACTGCGTCGGCATGTGCGCCCCGTTCGCCTTGGCGGTGTCGGCTGGCGCGCGCTTGCAGGGCGGGCTCGCGTTGCTCTTCGCCCGCCATGTGGCCTACCAACTGGGCAAGGCGACGGCTTACGTTTTTTTAGGGGTTCTGCTCTTCCTCGCCGCCGGTTGGGTTGATATTGAAACCCCGCTCGGTCGCGCGCAGGACCTGCTCGCTTGGGTGGCAGGCGGGGTGATGATTTTGATCGGCGCAGGCTACGCCACCGGGTGGCGCTGGTCGGGTGGGGCGCCGGCCGGCTGGGCCGGACGCGCCTGCGGTTCGCTGCAAGTGCTGTGGACCCGCCCCACGCTCTGGCGCTGCGTGCTCACCGGGTGGATAAACGGGTTCCTCCCCTGCGGGCTTTCGCTTGCGGCATTGTTGTTCCTCGTGAGCCGTGATCAAATCAACGGCGTGGTGGCGGGGGCGTATGTTTTCGGCTTCGCGACCCTGCCCGGATTGTTGCTCACGGGTTTCCTTGGAGAGAAGATTTCACCCCGCTTGCGCGGACGGGGGCTGCGTTTCGCGGGAGTGTTGTTGATCGCGTTCGGCGTGCTGACGCTCGTGCGCGGCCGTGCGTCGGTGCATGGCTGGTTTCATGAACACTTGCTGCCGTCCGACGCCACGCACGCCGGGCATTCGCACGGCGGTCAATAAACGCGCCGACATGCGACTTGCCAGCGCCGCGCGCGGCTCGCACAACGACCCTTTTCCCACATGCAAAAGCTGGCCCTTCTATCAGTGAGTGACAAACGCGGCCTGGCGGACTTCGCCAGCGCCCTCGTCAAACAGCACGGCTACACGCTGCTTTCGACCGGCGGCACCGCCAAGCTTCTCGCCGAGAAAGGCCTGCCCGTCACCGAGGTCAGCCAGCACACCGGCTTCCCCGAGATGATGGAGGGCCGTGTCAAAACCCTGCACCCGAAGATCCACGGCGGTCTGCTCTGTCGTCGCGACAAACCCGAGCACCTCGAGGCCGCGCGCGATCACAACATCGACCTCATCGACCTCGTGGTGGTGAACCTTTACCCGTTTGAGCAGACTGTCGCCAAACCCGGTGTCCACTTCGAGGAGGCCATCGAAAACATCGACATCGGCGGCCCCTCCATGCTGCGCAGTGCGGCCAAAAACCACGAGAGCGTCACCGTCGTCACCGATCCCGAGGACTACGCCCGCGTGCTCGCCGCCCTCGACGACGCCTCCGCGCTCGCCGCCCTGCGCCGCCAGCTCGCGCTAAAAGTTTTCCAACGCACCGGCGCCTACGACACCGCCATCGCCGCTTATCTCGAAAAGCAGGTTTCCGAGCCCGATCTCGAAGCGCTC
>JBEGTN010000224.1:0-5137 GCA_041179405.1 Verrucomicrobiota bacterium | reverse complement strand
AGCTTCGCCGCCTTCCGCTACTTCAACGCCGCCGGCGCCGCCGAGGATGGCTCCATCGGAGAGGCCCACGACCCCGAGTCCCACTTGATCCCGCTCGCCATCGACGCCGCCACCGGCAAACGCCCCCCGCTCCAGGTCTTCGGCACCGACTACCCCACCCCGGACGGCACCTGCCTGCGCGACTACGTGCATGTGGACGACCTCAGCCGCGCCCACATCGCGGTGTTCGAAAAACTCGAGACCCCCGGTGCCCAATACTTCTACAACCTCGGCACCGGCACCCCGACCTCGGTGCTCGAAGTCATCAACGCCGTCGAGAAAGTCACCGGCCTCAAAGTCCCCCACTCCTTCGCGCCGCGCCGCGCTGGCGATCCGCCCGCGCTCTACGCCGACTCGACCAAGGCCAAATCCGAGCTCGGCTGGGCGCCCCAATACATGACGATCGAGCCCATCGTCGCCACGGCTTGGGCTTGGCATCAGGCCCATCCGAATGGGTTCGGCCAAAAACCCGCCGCCAAATAAGTGGCGGAGAACCGTGCCAGCGGCCTGTCGAACTTGGTATCCAGGTTCGACCACTGTTTTTCATTCAATTAGGGCGTTCCAGGACAAGGAACGCCACTTGCCAAGCGGCCGGTCGCCCGAAGCGGGCCGGGAGGGGTTGCAAGACTGGTGCGGTCGGCCCCGCCCGCGCTGTGCCCTCAGCCAAATCCTCCGCCAAACCCGACGCGCCCCCCTCACCTCTGCCGCGCCTCCAACCTTGAACCGTCCGTCGTTCTCGCTCATCACGCAGACGCAATCGGCACATTCCGGCACCTCTCCTTCCGTCCGTCTTCAAACCAACCCCTCCATGTCCTCTCCCTCTTTCTTCATTGCCCTCCTCCTCTCTTGTGCGGCGCTCGAGGCCGCAGAGTTCAAGTTCGATTTCACCTCCGGCAAACCGCACCCAGGCTACACCCAGGTCACGCCCGGCACGGCCTATGACGGGCAGCGCCACTTTGGTTTTTTAAACAATACCGCCCTCGCGACCGCCGACCAGCCGCCGTCGGCCTCGGTGTTCGGGGTGGACGTGGACGAGGGTAACTACGACGTGACGATCCGCTTTGGCGATCCGTCGAGCGCAACCTCAACCACCATCAAGGCCGAATCGCGCCGCCTGATGATCGAGAAAGTGGATACGGCGCCCGGCAAATACGAGACGCGGACCTTTACCGTCAACGTGCGCAAACCCGCCATCAGCACCGGCGGCGTCACCCTGCTGAACAGCCGCGAAAACGGCCCGCCTCCGACCCCCGACTGGGACGAGCGCCTCACCCTGGAGTTCAATGGCCAGCACCCCGGCGTAGTCTCGCTGGAAATCACGCCGGCGAAGGACGCGACCACGATTTTTGTCGCCGGCGACTCCACCGTCACCGACCAGAAAAACGAACCCTGGGCCGGCTGGGGCCAAATGTTGCCGCGCTTCTTCCAACCCGGCGTCGCGATCTCGAACCAAGCGGAGTCGGGCCTCGCGCTCTACTCCTTCGAACGCCAGAAGCGGCTGGAGAAAATCCTCAGCATGATGAAAAAAGGAGACTACCTTTTCATCCAGTTTGGCCACAACGACCAGAAGGATAAAACGGCGGGCGCGGGACCATTCACCAGCTACTCGGCGAATCTCAAAAAGTTTATCGCAGCGGCCCGTGGCAAAGGCGGCATCCCCGTGCTCGTGACTCCGATGGAGCGGCGGCGCTGGAACGGCGACGAGCCCGTGCCGACACTCGCCGACTACGCCAAGGCCGTCATCCAGGTTGGCGGCGAGGAGAAGGTGCCGGTGATCGACCTCAACGCGATGAGCCTTAAATTTTACCGCGCCCTCGGGCCGGAGAAGAGCACCCAGGCCTTCGTTTTTTATCCGGCGAACACCTTCCCCGGGCAGGACAAGGAGCTCAAGGACAACACCCACCACAACACCTACGGCGGCTACGAACTGGCGCGCTGCATCGTCGAAGGCATCAAAGCCGAAGTGCCGGAGCTGGCCAAGCGCCTAACCAAGGACGCCGGCACCTTTGACCCCGCCAAGCCCGACGCGCCGGAAAAAGTGGCCATCCCCGTCAGTCCCCTCACCGGCCCGACCGAAAAACCCGCCGGCAGTTAATCCAATATAGACCTGATCGCTGATCGAGCTTTGCCCCTACCAGCCCCGACCGCTGGTCGGAGTTTCCGTTAAAAATTTTAGCCGCGAAAAAACGCAGAGATCGCAAAGAATATACAATCCGATAATCTTTTTGTGATCTCTGCGTTCTTTGCGACCAATAGTTTTATTTAGAATGCGCACACGGCGCTCCGTCACCTGGACGACTGAACGACACACAACCTACCCTCGGCGCTAACCTTGCTATTATATCAGACAACGATGCCACAGACAGTCCCCCCCCGGTTGTCAGGTAATATGCGAACAATCCGAAATCGCAAAATAAGCCTCGTCCGCGGGCTTGCCTTAGATAAGCAAATTCGTAGCTTTCCGAGATGAACGTCATGGAGCGTATCACCATAAAGCCGGGCCGCCGAAGCGGAAAACCGTGTATAAGAGAGACTAGGATTACCGTTTACGACGTGCTCGGTTATCTTGCTTCAGGAATGACAGAGTCCGAAATCTTGGCTGACTTCCCTGACTTAACCAGGGAGGACATACTCGCATGCTTCGCTTATGCCGCCGAGCGAGACCGTAAGGTATTTGTATCACATGCGGCATGAGATTGTTGTTTGACGAAAATCTTTCACCTGCCCTCGCTAGCCGTTTAGTGGATATAACTCCCGGCTCCGCGCATGTTCGTGAAGTCGGTCTTCTTGGAGCGGACGACTTGGTGATTTGGCGATATGCGGCGGAAAATGATTATATAATAATCACGAAAGACGACGATTATTCGGATCTCTCCATTCTTCATGGCGCACCGCCGAAAGTCGTTCTTTTGCGAGTCGGAAATTGCCCGTCCTCGACCGTGGCCAGTTTCATTCGCGATAATATAGAAAATATTCAAGCCTTTGCATCGGATGCGGAGTCTTCATTACTCGAGATTCCCGGATAGTGACACATACGGAATAAGCACGGCATAAAATTTAATAACCCTGCGGTGAAACCTCTTATTCTGTTCTTTATTCCAATATCCGTTTTCGTGCGTGCTTTTCGTGGTTAAAAGTGCTGTTTCCAAGATAATGGGTGCCTCGGCCCTTTCGCCATAAGTATCCATTAGTGTGCATCAGTGGTTAACTCTCCGTCCTCCATGTTTGGTGGCCCGAACGCCGCTCGGGCTTTCGCCCATAAAATTTCACGTCGAACCCTAAAACTGCGCTTCCCTCGCGTCCGCCAACCGGACACTTTTCCGCAACCCTTCCCCTAACCCCCGCCCATTATGAAATCCATCCCCCTGCTCGTAGTGTCCCTGCTCGGCCTTGCCTTGGCCACCGGCTGCTCCAAGTCCGCCGCGCCTGCCGCCGGCACCGGACCCGCCGCCGCGCCCGCGCCCGCCAAAATCAAAATCGGCTTCCTCGTCAAACAGCCGGAGGAGCCCTGGTTCCAGTATGAGTGGAAGGGCGCCGACAAGGCCGCCGCCCAATACGGCTTCGATGTCATGAAACTCGGCGTGCAGGACGGCGAGAAAACCATGTCCGCGATCGACAATCTCGCGGTCGCCGGTGCCAGTGGTTTCGTGATCTGCACCCCCGACGTCCGCCTCGGGCCGCAGATCATGCGACGCGCCACCGAAAAAGGCCTCAAGGTCGTGATCGTGGACGATCAATTTGTGAAAGACGGCAAGTTCATGACCGAGGTGCCCTATGTCGGCATGTCCGCCAGCCGCATCGGAGCCAAACAGGGCGACACGCTCGCCGCCGAGTTCAAGAAGCGCGGCTGGTCCGCCGCCGACACCGCAGTCTGCGCGGTAACGTTTGAGGAACTCGACACCGCCCGCGAGCGCACCGACAGCTCTATCGCCGCCCTCAAAGCCGCCGGCTTCCCCGCCGACCGTGTCTTCAAAGCGCCGCAAAAGACCACCGACATCCCCGGCAGCTTCGACGCGGTCAGCGTGCTCCTCACCCAGCACGCCGACGTCAAACACTGGCTCATCCTCGGCATGAACGACACCGCCGTGCTCGGCGCCGTGCGCGCAGTCGAGGGCCGGGGCTTCACCGCCGAGACCGCCGTCGGCGTCGGCATCAACGGCACCGACTGCATCGACGAACTGCGCAAACCCAAGCCCACCCCGTTCTTCGGCTCCATGCTCGCCTCCGCCCCGCAAGAGGGCTTCGCCTCCGCCGAGATGCTCTATAAGTGGATCAAGGACGGCACCCCACCCCCGCTCGACACCCGCTCCGAAGGCATCCTGATCACCCGCGAAAACTTCGAGGAGATCCTCAAGAAGGAAGGCATCAACTAATTCCTTCGCGATCAACCGCAGGAGCGTGACACAGGCATTCCTGCCTGTGCTCAGGGGTAGCCTACCTTCGCCTGAACACAGACAAGAAACACAGACAAGAATGTCTGTGCCACTTTTCTCCTCCCTCCTTTCGCTTCCCGCCTCACCGTGAGCACCGCCGCCCAGCCTTACCTCGTCTTCGACGCCATCACGAAAACCTATCCGGGCGTGAAGGCGCTGCGCGGCGTCAGCTTCGGCGTGGAGGTCGGCACCGTCCACGCCCTGATGGGCGAAAACGGCGCGGGCAAATCCACCCTGCTCAAGGCCCTCAGCGGCGCGCACCAGCCGACCACCGGCTGCCTGCGCGTCGGCGGGCATGAGCACGTGTTTGCCTCCACCTCCGCCGCGATGGCCGCCGGCGTGGCCGTGATTTACCAGGAGCTTCACCTCGTGCCGGAGATGACCGTGGCGGAAAACATCTACCTCGGCCACCTCCCGCAGCGCGGCGGCATCGTGGACCGGGCTCGCCTCAACGAACTCGCCGCGATTCAGCTCCGCCGCCTCGGCGAGGACATCGATCCCGCCACCAAGCTCGCCCGCCTGCCCATCGGCCAGCGCCAGATGGTCGAGATCGCCAAGGCCCTGACTCGCGGGGCCAAGGTCATCGCGTTCGACGAGCCCACCAGCTCACTCTCCGCCCGCGAGATCGAGAAACTCTTCACCGTCATCCGCGATCTGCGCAGCGA
>JBEGTN010000223.1:0-4245 GCA_041179405.1 Verrucomicrobiota bacterium | reverse complement strand
TGGCTCTATTCCTAGGATCAACCAAGCGGTAAACGTAATGCCGGAGCTGGGTTGCGACTTCTCTGGGGAAAGGCATCGGTTATTTATGCGGTTATTTATCAGACCCTCTAAATACGTCATGTTCGTATCGTAAGTTGTCAACGGGAAATACGCCACGATTGAGCGTATGCGCCCCCTGATTCCGCTCCTTGCCTCGCGAATGCGCGAACTACGATTGAGGCATGACCTCACTCAGGAGGAAGCGGCGGACTTGGTCGGCGTCTCGATGCGGTTTTATCAGACCTTGGAATCGGGCCGGAAAAAACAGGTGTGGCTGGAAACCGTGGACCGCTTGGCCGAACCTTTCGGCTTGGAAGCGTGGCAGTTACTGGGACCGGATTTACCGGCGACCACGAACCTCACCCGTGTCGTGCAACAAAGCTCCATTCACTACAAATCACGCAAGGGGCCGTATGGCCGAAAAGCATAAGCCGCATCGACCCGTGTAGCGTTCGTGTCGGGCGTGCTCAGCCAGCTCGGATAACGGCCGACACGGCCGTTGCCACACAAGATCCAGAAGTCCCCCGCCGCCTGCGCCAACACCCCACCCCCGTCAGCGACCAAATTTGCCCACCGCCCTGCGCTGGCACAGCCCCTGCTTTCATACGTTTCACGGAAATCGTAATACTCTCCGTCATACCGCTCCACGTCCCTCGCTCCCAACGCAACCCGCCTCACCCGTAACCCACCACCACCCGCCATGCGCCTGCCTCGTCTCCGCTCCGCCCTCCTCACCCTCGCCGCCGCCGGTCTCGCCGCCTCGGCCGCTTTCGCCGCCCCGCTCAAGGTCGCTTACTCCGACTGGCCAGGCTGGACCGCCTTCGCCATCGCCGAACAAAAAGGCTGGTTCAAGGAGGCCGGCGTTGAGGTTGATCTCCTTTGGTTCGAATACGGCCCCTCCATGGAGGCCTACACCGCCGGCAAGGTGGACGCCGTCATGGTCACCAACGGCGACGGTCTCGTCACCGGCGCTGGCGGTGCCAAAAACATCGCCATTCTCATCACCGACTACTCCAACGGCAACGACATGATCGTCGCCAAACCCGGCATCGAGTCCATGAAGGATCTCAAGGGCAAAAAGGTGGGCATCGAGGTCGGCCTCGTTGAACACCTTTTGCTCCTCAAGGCTCTCGAAAAAAACGGTCTCTCCGAGTCTGACGTCGAGATCATCCCCACCCCCACCGGCCAGACCCCGCAGGTCCTCGGCTCCGGACAGGTTGACGCCATTGGCGCATGGCAACCCAACTCCGGCGGCGCCCTCAAGGCCGTCCCCGGCTCCAAGGCCATCTTCACCAGCGCCGACGTCCCCGGCCTCATCTACGACACCGTCTCCGTCTCCCCCCAAAGCCTCGCCGAACACCGCGCCGAATGGGTGAAGTTTGTCGGCGTCTGGGACAAGATCGTCGCCTACCTCGCCGACCCCGCTACCCGTGCCGATGGCGTCAAGATCATGGCCGCCAAGGCCGGCGTTGATGCCGCCACCTACGCCGAGTTCCTCCCCGGCACCAAGTTCCTTCCTCTCGCGGAGGGCGCGAAGATCCTCGCCTCCAAAGCCGCCGGCTTCGGCTCCGTCGCGGGCTCGTCCAAGATCGCCGACGACTTCAACGTGAAAAACGCCGTGTATAAGGTCAGCCAGCCCGTCGCAGACTACATCGACGCCTCGCTGATGGCCGAGGCCGCCATTCCGAAAAAACCCGCAGCGCCAAAAACCGCCGCCAAGAAGTAACCCGTATCCGCGTCTCGTCTTTTACCCAGCCCTCGCGCCAACCAGCGCGGGGGCTTTTTCCAAGCTACTCTCGCCGCTCCGCCCATGCCGCTCTTCGCCGTCCGCCGCGAGCCCCCCTCCCGCTACCGCTGGCTTCTCTGGGTGCTGGCCTTCGCCCTTCCCCTGGCGATGTGGAGCGCGATCAGCTACGTGCCGTGGCTCTGGCATCCGCAGGTAAAAATCACCGACGCCGGCTCCGTCGCCTGGATTAAACCCGGCCTCCGCCTCGATCGCGCCGATTTCAATATCCAGGTCGCCAAAGCCAAATCCGCCGGCCTCGTCCCCCCGAGTGGCGAACCCGCCAACCCGCTCTACCTACCGCCGCCCCACGCCGTCGGCCGCGCCCTCTACGGGGCCTTCACCACCCCGCCCACCCTCAAGGGCGACCTCTGGCTGCACGAGAGCATCGTCATGTCGATAAAGACGATCTTCCTCGGCTTCGCCCTCTCCTCCCTCTTCGCCCTCCCGCTCGGCCTGCTCTGCGGTTCCTACCCCGCCTTCTCCCGCATGACCGAACCGTTCGTGGACTTCGTGCGCTACATGCCCGCCCCCGCCTTTGGCGCGCTCATGGTCGCCATCCTCGGCATCCACCTCGAACCCAAGATCGGCATCGTCTTCCTCGGCACTTTTTTCACCCAGGTCCTCGTCACCGCCGGCACCGTGCGCCGCGTCGACCCCGCCCTGCTCGAAGCCGCCCAGACCCTCGGTGCCAAACGCGGTCTCCTCGTCCGCCGCGTCATCCTGCCCGCCTGCCTGCCCGACCTCTACAACGACACCCGCATCCTCATCGGCTGCGCCTGGACCTACCTCGTCGTCGCCGAGGTCGTGGGAGTCAGCAGTGGTATCACTTTTTTCATCAACCAGCAGGCCAAGTATCGCAATTTCGACAACGTTTACGCCGCCATCCTCATCATCGGCTTCATCGGCCTCGTCACCGACCAATTGCTCTCGTTCATCGGCGCGCGCCTCTTCGGCTGGAAGCTCACCCGCCGCAGCCGCACCCGCACTTTCTTCACCTGGCTTTTCGCCCCCTCCAAAACCAATCCCTCGTCCATCCGCATCTAGCCCGTGCTCTCGCCAATGTCCGTGCCTCCTCTTCATTTTTCTGCCCCCTATATTTTTACCAAAACTCATCTCCCCATGCCTTTCCTCTGTGCCCTCCGTGTCCGCGCTCTGCGCCCTCTGTGAACCACTTCGATTCATCGTCCTCCTCCGATTACCTCCGGCAATCCCCCGCCGTAGCCGCGCGCTTCGCCGCCCTCCACGCCCGCCCGGTTGTCCTCGAAGCCGAGCACCTCTCCTGCGAGTTCGACAGCGAACGCGGCCGGGTCACCGCCCTGCGTGACATCAACGTCCGCATCCACCGTCGCGAACTCGTCTGCGTCATCGGTCCCTCCGGCTGCGGCAAGTCCACCTTCGCCCGCGTCATCGCCGGCCTCCAACCCGTCTCCGCCGGCCGCATCCTCGTGGACGGTATCGCCGTCACCGCCCCCGGCCCCGACCGCGGCATGGTTTTCCAAGGCTACACTCTCTTCCCCTGGCTCACGCTCACCCAAAACGTCCGCTTCGGCCTCGATATGCAGGGCCGCGCCGACGGCCCCGCCGACCGCGAAGCCCGCCAATGGCTCGACCTCGTCGGTCTCGGCAAATTCCACGACGCCTACCCGCACCAACTCTCGGGCGGTATGAAACAACGCGTCGCCATCGCCCGCGCCCTCGCCGCCGGCCCGAAGATTCTCCTCATGGACGAGCCCTTCGGAGCGCTCGACCCCAGCACCCGCGCCCAAATGCAGGCCCACTTGCTCGAGATCTGGCGCAACGTGGACATCACGATCATTTTCATCACCCACGATATGGACGAGGCCATCCTCCTCGCCGACCGTATCCTCGTGCTCAAAGCCAACCCGGGCGAGGTCCTCGAATTCATCGAGGTTCCCGTCCCCCGCCCGCGCCGCCTCGACCAGTTCACCACCCCCGAGTTTCAGGCCATGCGCAACCACCTCGACTCCCTGATCCACCCCGCGCCCGCCGCCGGTTCCCCTGACCACGCGCCCCTCCCCTTCATCCGCCTCACCCAAGCCGGCGACGACGTGGAATAAACTTCCCCCCGTCGCCCCCGTCGGTTCCTACGCTAGACCCCACCCGCCATGCCCCCCGCCGCCAAACGCGACAAAACCGCCCGCTTCACCGTCTCCCTCCCCGAGAGCCTGCTCGACGAGCTCGACGTCATGGTCAAGCACCGTGGCTACGCCAGCCGTTCCCAAGCCGTCGCCACCCTCGCCCGTGATGGTCTCGTGGACTATGCCGCCCACATCGGCACCGCCTCCGTCGCCGGCACCATCAGCCTCGTTTACGATCACCGCAAAGCCGGCCTCCAGGCCAAACTCGCCGCCATCCAGCACGCCTACTACCTCATGGTCGTCACCTCCATGCACGTTCAC
>JBEGTN010000222.1:0-5005 GCA_041179405.1 Verrucomicrobiota bacterium | reverse complement strand
CCGATTCCGGCTCCGCCCTGCCGGCCTTGGCCTCCGAAGCCTCGGCGAAGGAGGCCCCGCCCTTCGCCGCCGTCCTCTTTCTCTTCAACGGCCTCATGCAGATTCCGCTTCGCCGCAACCGCCGCCGCGCCCTGCGCCAGCTCGCCGCCGTCTGCCGCCCCGGCGCGCCGCTGCTCTTCACCACCCACGACCGCGACCACTCGCCCCTCGAACGCGCCTCCTGGCGCCTCGAAGCCCATCGCTGGGCCGAGGGTAAACAGGACCCGCGCCTGCGCGAATTCGGCGACCGCCGTTTCGAGGACCACTGCGGCGACACCTTCATGCATTTGCCGAACCGCGCCGAGACCCTCGCCGACCTCGCCGCCACCGGCTGGACGCATGTCGAAGACCACCTCCGCCGCGATCTGGCGAAGGAATGCCGCGCCGTGCGCGATTTTTCCGACGAATGCCGTTTCTGGGTCGCGGCCCGATCAGGTTGAGGCCGGACGTCAATCCGTGGCCATAGCTCGCTTTCACGGCACATTCATTTTTCATCCCGTAACACGACTCTCTTCTTACGCGATTCAGGACTCCGACCATGCCCACGCTCACCGATAAAACCTGGCTCTGGATCGCCGCCGCCTGCTACCTGGCCGGCGTGGTGATGGGCACCATCGCCCTGTGGCGCGAACGCCGCCACTCCCGCGCCGTGATGTATGTCATCGTCGCGGCCGGCTACACTTTCCAGACCTTCGGCCTCTACCTGCGCGGCCTGGAGGTGAAGGGCTGCCCGCTCGGCAACACCTTCGAGCTCTTTCAATTCACCGCCTGGTCCGCCGCCACCCTCTACCTCATCATCGGCCCCGCCTTTCGCCTCAGCCTGCTCGGTTATTTCACCGCCCTGCTCAGCGCCGCGCTCACCTTCACCGCCCTCGCCGTCCCCGCCTGGGACGCCACCCGTCGCGTCGGCATCTTTGGCGGCAATCCGTGGATCGAATTCCATGCCGCACTCGCCCTGTTCAGCTACGGTATTTTTGGTCTGCTCGCCCTCACCTCGGTGCTGTATCTGCTGCGGCATTACAGCCTTAAAAGCAAACGCCTCGGAGGCGTCTTTGCCTTTCTCCCTCCGATCCGCGATCTCGATCAAATCGGTTACCGTCTGCTGGGCGCGGGCGTCGCCATCCTCGCCATCTCGCTTGCGGTCGGCTCCGTGCATTGGCTGCGCGACCTCTCCTCCGTCGCCTCCTTCAAGCTCGTCGCCACCGTCGGCATTCTCGTCGCCTATGGCACCACCCTCGCCCTCCGCGCCGCCGGCCGTCTCGTCGGCCAACGCTTCGCCTCCGTCTGCGCCCTGCTCTACCTCGCCGCCTTGCTCTCGCTTTGGCCGGTCAATTCCAGTCGCCCCGCCGCCCCTACCACGCCTCCGCCCGCCGTAGGCTTGAACGTGAGTTCAAGTCCCGCCGCCGCCCCGTCCCCGGAGGCCGCCTCGCGATGACTCCGACTGGCCCCCTCTTCTTCCACCTCGGCGCGAGTCACCAGACCACACCGCTGGCCCATCGGGAAAAACTCGCGCTTCCGCCGGAGCGCGCCGCCGAGCTCCACGCCCGACTCGCCGCCGCCGGAGCGCTGCGCGAGGTCGCCCTGCTCAACACCTGCAACCGGGTCGAATTCTACGCCGTCGCCGCCGACTCCGATGCCCTCGCCCGGCTTGAGACCGCTTTTTGCGAGCTGCAACGCATCGCTCCGGCCGACTTCGCCGCCTTCCGCCAGCACACCGCCGGACCAGAGGCCATACGCCACCTCATCGCCGTCGCCGCCGGTCTGGAGTCCCAGCTCCTCGGCGAGAATGAGATCTTCGGCCAAGTGAAAGTTGCATACGAAACAGCGCAATCCGCTGGCACCACAGGCCCCGTGCTCAACCGTGTTTTCCAAAAGGCCTTCCAGGCCGCCAAACACATCCGCACCAATACAGGCATCTCTGGTGGCCAGGTCAGCACTGCCAATGTCGCGGTCGAGCTCGCCCTCACCATCTTCGGTGATCTCACCAAAGCCCGCGTGCTCCTGCTCGGCGCCGGCGAGATCGGAGAAAAGACGGCCAAGGCATTCCTGTCCCGCGGTGCCGCAGCCCTTACCGTCAGCAGCCGCACCGCCGAGCGCGCGATGGAACTGGCCCGCGTGCTCGACGCCACCGCCCTGCCCTTCGAGCACTTCCATAATCATCTCGAATCCTTCGACATCGTCGTCAGCGCCACGTCCGCACCGGATGCCATCATCCTGCCCGGTCATGTCTCCGCCGCCATGCGCAAGCGGCGCGCCAGGCCCCTGTTTTTCATCGACCTCGCCCTGCCGCGCGACATCGACGCCGGCGTCGCCGACTTGGAAAACGTGTTCCTCTACAATCTCGACGACCTGGGCAAAATCGCCGCCCAAAACCTCGCCACCCGCGAGGCCGACGTCGCCCGCGCCCGCATCTTGATCGCCGAAAAGGCCGATGCCCTCTGGCAACAGCTCCTCGCGCGTCACGGCTGAGCCCGCTTCCCGGATTCAGCGCGGAGTCGAGACCGCTTAGAGTTCGTTATATTTCACGCTCCGGCCTTTGGACTTTTCGACCGGATACTTGGCCGCGTTGTGCGCCATTTTGCGTTCGATCGCGGCGGCCACGTCGATGCCGGTCATGTTCGCAAATTCCAACGCGTAGATCACCACATCGGCCAGCTCCTCCTCGATCTTCGCCCGGCGTGACGGGTCCTCGGCGACTTTCGTGCGCGAGGCCTCGGGCGTATCCCATAAAAAGTGCTCCATCAGCTCCCCGGCCTCGGCGGCGAGCGCCATGCTAAGATTCTTGGGAGCGTGAAACTGCTCCCAATCGCGTTCGCGCGCGAAGGCCAGCACGCGCGCCTTGATCTCACCCACCGTCGTCTTCGCATCCGTCAAATTCACGGTTTCCATGCCTGCCACCACACTGCCGTCGCCCGCCGCCGCCAAGCCTCATTTCGGGGCAGTGACATCAACCTCTGGTATGTTTGTGTAGGGTCGCACCTCGTGTGCGACCGCTCCGTGGTAGGGTCGCACCTCGTGTGCGACCGGGTTTGTCGATCGGTGCCCATCGCGGTCGCAGTCAAGCTGCGCCCCTACATTCGGAATCGCCGCACAACCGCGCTTACAGCAGTTGCAGAAACTCCGCCGGAGTCGGGGCCGTCGCGACGAAGGCATGCACGCGACCGCCGTGTTCGTAGTCGAAACGGGTCTGGTGCGAGTGGAGGCAAAGCCGCTTCAGCCCCGTCGCCTTGGCCAACGCGCGATTCGCGCCGAAGTCGCCATAAGTCGCATCGCCGACGATGGGCAGGTGGCGCTGGGTGCATTGCACGCGCAGCTGGTGGCTGCGGCCCGTGCGCGGCGTGAGTTCGATCAAGGCCAGCGGCATGGCGGCGTCGCGCCTCTGCTTCAGCACGCGCATGTGCGACTCGGCGGGAATGTTACCTCCCGTGCCGGTGCGCACCTGCGCCGCTCGTTTCTCAATCGCCAGCCGGTCCTTCCAAATCGCATTCGTCTGGGCAGGTTTTCCAAAAACCAGCGCGTGGTAGATTTTGGTGATATGCTTCTCGCGAAACAGCGCGCGGATGCGCTGGGCCAGCGCGACGTCGGTGACACCGAGTATCACACCGGAAGTGTGCGAATCTAGGCGGTTCAGCAAATACAAGCGACGCTCGCCACCGGTCGGGGCGGTCCAGCGGAAAAACTCGCCCTCGATCAGATAATCGCAGGTCAGCAGCGAGCGCGGTTGCTCGCTGCGCATGTTGGGATGCGAAAGCATGCCGGCAGGTTTATTGAAGGCGAAGAGGCCGCCCGCGCCGCGCGCGAGCACTTCCACGCCTTCGCCGAGCGGAAAATCATCGGCATCAGTGGCGACGCGTTCTGCGGCGGCGGCTTTGGGCAACGTGGATGCGGCTGCGGTTTTGGCAGGGGCGGCGGAGGAAACGGATCTGCGCGGAGGAGTTTTCAATGGTAAAAAAAGCGGAATGTCATTTCCTGTTCCTTGCCGAGGGCGGCAATCATGTCGTCGCTCCATTCGCCGTAAGGCGCGCGTTCGGTGATGGCGCTGATGCAGAGGTATTCGGCGGTCTTTTCGCCCTGCTGGCTCTCCACTTTTACGATCTCCGAGATGGTGCCCGCCGCGTTGATCTTGAAGGTCACCTTCACGCTCGTGCCGGGAGTCGGATAGACCGGGCTGCGGATGATCAAGCGCTCCCACTGCACCTGCACCGCGTCGATGAGGCGCTGGATGTATTCACCATACGCATCCCACTTCGCGTTGTAGGAAACCGCGCCCACGTTTTTCGTGCCTTGATCGTTAAAAATGGTCTCGGTCGGGCGGGCGTTCACCGCGCGGGTGGCGAGGCTTGGTCGGGTCTGCGGTCGATCACGCGCAATCCGCGGCGTGCCTGCAAAATAGCCTTCGCCGCCGGCCTGGCCGTTGGGTTTTCCTTCGACGCGTGGCCCCGGTTTTTCTGACGGCTTGCCCGGCAGGGTCGTGATCGTGCTGCCTGTGCTGCCGTCGGCCTGCCCCAACAACTCCTCCGAGCCGGGAAGGGGTATCGATTCGAGCGCGGGTTTCGCTGGTTTCAGGCTCGGCTCGGCGATGAAGGGCTCGGGCTGTGGCGGCGTGAAAACCGCCTGAAAATCCACCGCCGCCGGAGTCGATTTCTCCTGCAATTGACCGCTCACAATCGCGGTCGTGGCTTCATCGGGTTTCCCGTCGAGTTTGGGCGCATCACTTTTCGTCTCAGGCGATTCGACCGGTTGCGCGACTTGCTGGTTTTGCGCGCCTACGTTGGGCGTCATGTCGGGCACGTTTTCGGGTGCGGCAGGATTCACCTCGACAAACTTTGGCGGCGTTGCCTCCGCCTTGGCCGACGCCGCCGGCTTGGCCAGCGCCTCGCTCAACTCGATCTGGAAACTGCGCGAAGCGGGGTCGTCCACCAGCGGGGTGTCGGGCAGGAAATAGTTTTTCGGCAGCCGGAAGGCC
>JBEGTN010000221.1:0-3955 GCA_041179405.1 Verrucomicrobiota bacterium | reverse complement strand
ACGGCGAGACGGGGTGGATGTGCTCGGCGACGTAGGCGCGCAAGGCGGCTTCGTGCTTCGTGAGCAGATCGGGCGAGGCGGGCAAGAGCGGTTGCTTGAAGGCCAGCTCCAGCTCCATCAGCGGCAGCACGAGCTCCGCCCCGACACCATCGGGATGAAACTCAAGCGCGACCCCGCTGCCGGGCATGTTATGCGCCCGGAGCGGAGAGGAAAACAGGAGGGCGACGCCCAGGAGCAGGGCGAGGAATCGAAGCATGGCGGTTTACGGGGTGGAGGCGCGGACGCGCGCGAAGAGACGTTCGGCGGTGGTGGGGATGGTGTAAACGACGAGGTTTTTCCCGGCGCTGAACGCGGTGACGCTGGTGGTGATGTTGTTTTCCCCGGCCACGGCGGTCGTCCAGGTGGCGAGGTCGGGAGTGTATTCCACCGCATACGTGACCGAGCCGAGCGAGGTGTTGACGTAAAAACTCAGGACCAGCGCGGGCGAGGCGGCGAGGGCGTCGTAGGCGGCGACGGGCTCGAGGCCGGTCTCGGCCGTGACGGGGTCGCCGCCTACGACGAATTCGAGGAGGTTGGCCACGCCATCGCCGTCGGAGTCGGTGGAGTCGGTGGTGCCGGTGAGCCCGTGGGCGGCGAGGAACGCGGCATAGGGCTCGGTCAAGGTCAGGGTAACGTCCGCACTGGTGGCGGAGCCCGCGCTGTTCGTGACGACGACGTGGTAGGAACCGGCGGCGGCGGCGGGCGCGGCGGAGATCGCGTAGGTGGCGGACGAGGCGCCGTCGATGGCGGCGGTGCCCTTATACCATTGATAGGTGAGGGTGCCGCCGCCGGAGGCGACCACGGTGAAAGACACGTCGGCACCGACGCTGGCGGCGACCGAGGCGGGCGGGGTGGTGATGGCAGGCGCGGCGATGGTGTTGACCGTCAAGGTGGCGGCCGAGCTGGTGACGAGGCCGCCGGTGCTGATGACACGGACGGAGTAGTCCCCGGCGCTGCCGGCGGTGATTGGGTTGATGGTATAGCTGGCGGCGGTGGCGCCGGAGATGACGGCGGTGCCTTTATACCACTGGTAGGAAAGCGTCGCGGTGCCGGTGCCGGCGGAAGCGGCGACAACGGAGAAGGTGGCCGCGCCGCCGACCGTCACGGTCTGGCTGGCGGGCGAGGTGGAGAGGGTGGGCGGGCGGAGGGTGGTGGAAATGGTGGTGGAGCCGTAGGCCGCGCCGTAGTCGGCGAGTTTGTCGCGCCAGACGGCGTGGTCGTGGACTCCGCTCGAATCCCAGACGCCACCTTGCACGACGAACTCGATCCAGAGGCGTGGTCCATCGACGCGGAAGTAGTTGCCGTTGGCGGCGAGGGTGGTGGAGGAGCCGGCATAGCCGACGTAGGTCTCGGCGAGGGCCTGATCACTCATGTAGATGGCGAGCAATTCGGACGCGCGAGGGCCGGCGTGGTTGTTGACCCAGCTCTGGATGTAGGAGCGGACATAACCCTGCTGCGTGGTGGTGAGCGAGGAGTAGAGCTGACCGCGTCCGCTGGTCGGGTAAGATTTGGGCTGGTTAGTGTCGTGGGAGCCGGTGCCGTTGGGGCCGAAGACGACGTCGGAGAAAGTGCCGCTCAGCAGCGCCGAGGTGGTGAGAGTGGAGCGCAGCGAGAGGATGAGGCTGCGCTGGGTGCCGAGCGGGGCGTGGGTGGTGCCGCTGTAGGTCCAGCTGTTGGGCTCGGTGGCGGCAAACATCGGCGTGCAGGACAGGTAGGTGCCGTTGTAGGTGAGGTTGTAGGCCAGGTGATGGCCGCCGATCTGGAGCGCCCAGGGCGAGGTGGTGGAGGGGGGGCCGACGAAGGCGATGTAGTATTTTTTGTAGCCCCACATCGAGCTGGTGGTGCCCTTGGAGTTGGTGACCTCGCCGGCGATGTATTGGTCGGCGAGCCGGATCTCCTCCATCAGCGTGGTGCCCGTCGAGCTGACGGCGGCCGAGGCGATGGCCAGCGCGGCGTTGAGCTGGGTGGTGGAGAGTTCGGCGAAGCGCAGGCCGTTGCGCGTCACCATGCTGGTGGGCAGGTTCGACCAGATCTCGGCGTTGGTCAGGGTGAAGTTGTAGAGGACCGAGGAGTTGTTGCCCCCGGCCACGTCGGCGGTGGAGTCGATGGCGACCCTTTGCGAGGCGGTCAGGGTGGCGAGAAACGTGTTGGCGGCGGCGACGACGGCGGCGGTGTTTTCCGCCGTGGTCTCGGCGAAGACGGAGCCTCCGATGGCAAACCAAACGACGGCGAGACGGAGGAGGCGGCGGCACGAACGAGGGAGTGTAGGAAATGGATGCATGGGGATGAAAAGGTGGACTTATCGCGACTATAATGCCCGAAGCCGGCCCGCCTGTCGTGTTAAGGAGTGTTAAGGCAGGGCTTGCAGGGTTGCCGACCCGCGCGCGGGCGATGAACCTGCACGTAGTGAAGACCGCAAAACAGAGCACCGCATGGGAGTGGGCTTTCCTGGGCCTGATGGCCGGGGTGAGCATCCTGCTGACGCTGCTCCAGTTCCACTGGACCGGCGAACTGGCGCGGGCGGAGCTGGAGCGACGGCGCGCCGACTACGGTGAGCGGGCGACGCCGATGGCGGCGTCTTTTGACCACGAGCTAAACGAGCGTTGTCGGCTCCTGTGCGGGCGGGCCGGCGCGGCGGACTGGCGCACGGCCTGGGGCGACGTTGCCACGGGCGGCGGATGGTTCGCCCGCGTGGCGATGGTGGAGAAGCGACGCGGGGAGCCGGTGTTGTCTATCCTTTCGTCAACCGGACAATGGGCGGAGGCGGATTGGCCGGAGGGCTGGACGGACCTGCGCGGCAATTTGAGCACGTTGACGCGTCGGGGCGCGGGCGCGAACTGGAAACCGTTTCGCGACCCGAAGGGACTCTTGTTGGAGTTCCCGGTCCATGGTGCCGAATCGACGCCCGGAAATGACGGACCACCCGGGGATAGCGGACCTCCCGGAGCGGGCGGGCCGCTTGGCAACGGCGGACCTCCCGGCGAACGCTGGCTCGTCGTCGAGCTGGCGGCGGACGCCGTGCGGGAGACCTGGTTTCGTCCGGCGGTGGAGCGGGCCTTCGGGGCGGCGCCGGAGGCGTCGGCCACAGTCGTGGTTCGTGCGGGCGAAACGGTAGTTTTTTCTTCGATACAGCCGGCACCCAAGGCAGACCCCGCGACGCCCCCACTCGCGTTCCACCATCAGGGGCGCGGGACTTTAACGAGCGGGCCGGGCAACGCCACGACCGAGGCGATTTGGAGACTGGAGGTGCATCCGATCGCCGGGGCGCTCGACCGGCTGGTGGCGAGCGCGCGACGACGCAATCTGGTGGGCGCGATTTTATTGAATTCGTTGCTCCTGGCGGCGGGCGTCGTGCTGGTGTTGCAGGCGCGTCGCTCGCGACGACTCGCGGAGGCGCGGATGAACTTCGTGGCGAACGTCACCCACGAGCTGCGCACGCCGCTGACCGTGATCCGCGGCGCGGCGCACAATATCCGGCGCGGCATCGTGCAGGACCCGGCGCGGGTCGAGCACTACGCCCGCCTGATCGACCGGCACGCGGACCAGCTCGCGCAGATGGTCGAGCAGGTGCTGGAGTATGCCCGCATCGGCCGGATGGACGGCTCCGCCGGGGACGCAGCGCCGCTCGCGTCCGAAAACCTCTTGCGCGAGGCGATCACGGCGAGCGGGCCGGACGCCGAGGTCGCCCACTGTGTGATCGAGGCGGAGATCCCGGACGCGTTGCCCGAAGTCCGGGGCGACGCCGCCGCGTTGCGACGACTGTTTCAAAACCTGCTGGTCAACGCGGCCAAACATGGCGGCTCCGGCGGCTGGATCGGCGTGACCGCCCGGGCGATGGGCTCGGGTGCGCGGCAGTCGCTCGAAGTGCGGATCATGGATCGCGGGCCGGGCGTGCCGGCGGCGGAACGCGAGGAGA
>JBEGTN010000220.1:0-8479 GCA_041179405.1 Verrucomicrobiota bacterium | reverse complement strand
TTACCAAGGAGCCTTTGATCGTATTTACATCTAACATATTTGCTATCTTAGGGTTGCGCGCATTATTCTTCTTGCTGGCAGGCGTGATGCATAAATTTCGTTTTCTGAAGTATGGCCTGGGGATTATACTCATCTTCGTTGGTCTTAAAATGGTGTGGCTGAATGCTGCGTTTGGCGGGAAATTCCCCGTGAGCTGGTCGCTCGGTATCATAGCTGCGATTTTAGCTGTATCGGTTATCGGTTCGCTGGTCATACCGCCTCGTGTTCGTGGTCACGTTTAGTCGTTCACAGCATATTCTTGCGGAATAATGGTGATTTGAAGTTAAAACCCCTAGAAAATGATAGTTAACATGTTTACTAACAATTTATTATGAATCACGCGTTATTTTATCGAATGATTTTAATTCATGGCCCGCTCTCTGCTATTGTGGGGGTGCCACATGAAGACACTTATCAAACTCCTCCTCTGTTCGCTGGCCGTGGCCAGTGCGACATTCACTATCCACGCGCAGGAAGCTGCGGCAGTTGCAACGCCAGCCGCTGCTGCCGCTGCCGCACCGGCAGCTCCCGCCGTTGACGGCGCTTTCGCCGCCTACGTCAATAACACCGATCCTGGCGCCGCTCTTCCGGGCGTAGCCGGTCCCGGTCACAATGGATTCATGATGGTCTGCGCCGCGCTGGTGCTCTTCATGACCCTTCCCGGCCTGGCGCTCTTCTACGGCGGTCTCGTCCGCAAGAAGAACGTGCTCTCCGTGCTGGCCCAGTGTCTGGGTATAACCGGACTGGTGACCATTATGTGGTGGGCCTTTGGCTACTCCTTTGTTTTCGGCAAGAATTTCGGCAGCCCCTTCTTGGGCGGCACCGAGTTCCTCTTCCTGAAGGGCGTCACTTCCGCGCCCAACACCGACTACGCCTACTGGATCAGCCAGAACGTGTTTTCGATGTATCAGATGATGTTCGCGATCATCACGCCCGCTCTGATCGTCGGCGCCATCGCCGAGCGCATGAAATTCACCGCGATCCTGGTCTTCGTCACGGTCTGGATGGTCGTGGTTTACTTCCCCCTCGCCCACATGGTCTGGGGTGTTAACGGCTGGATGAACGGTGTCTGGAATGACTCCGCTGTCATCCGTGCGATCGACTTCGCCGGCGGCACAGTGGTTCACATGAGCTCCGGTTGGTCAGCTCTCGTCCTCTGTATCATCCTCGGCCCCCGCCTCGGTTTCGGCAAGGAGAAGATGACCCCTCACAGCATGGTCATGTGTATGATCGGCACTGGTATGCTCTACGTCGGCTGGTTCGGCTTCAACGCCGGCTCCGCGCTCGCCGCCGATGGCGTCGCCGCCAACGCCTTCATGACCACGATGATCGCCGCCGCCGTCGCCGGTTTCGTCTGGGGTCTCATCGAGTTGCTCTTCCGCGGCCACGCCTCGATCCTCGGCTTCTGCTCGGGTGTCGTCGCCGGTCTCGTCGTGATCACGCCCGCCACCGGTTTCGTGAACTCCACCGGCGCGGTCATCATCGGTGTGCTTGCCGCCGTGATTCCCTACTTCGCGGTCACCAAGCTCAAGGGTATGCTCGGTTATGACGACGCTCTCGACACCTTCGGCGTCCACGCCATCGGCGGCACCATGGGCGCGTTGCTCACCGGTTTGCTCGCGACGGAGACAGTTAACTCCAATCTGGTCGGCGGCTACGCCACCAAAAACGGTCTCGCCAAGCTTGTGACCGATGGCGGTCTCTGGCTCGAGCAGGTCAAGGCCATCGGCGTCACTCTGGTGCTCTCCATCGTGGCTACCGTAGTCATCGCTTACATCGTCAAGGCCGCCATCGGTCTGCGTCCCACCGCCGAGGTTGAGCGTCAGGGTCTGGACATCAATGAGCACGGTGAGGAGGGCTATGCCGAATAAGTCGGCTTGCGCTCCTATATCATTAACATCCTACTAATTAAATTATGAAACTCATCATCGCCATCATCAAGCCCTTCAAATTGGAAGAGGTTAAAGAGGCCCTCGCCGCCATTGGCGCCGAAGGAATGACTGTCACAGAAGTGAAGGGTTTTGGCCGCCAAAAGGGCCATACCGAGATCTATCGTGGTTCCGAATACACGGTTGATTTCCTGCCCAAGGCCAAACTCGAGATCGTCGTCGCCGATGATCTTGCGGCCAAGGCCGTCGCCACCATCACCGCTGCGGCGAAGACCGGCAAAATTGGCGACGGCAAGATCTTCGTCCTATCGGTCGAAGAGGTTGTTCGTATCCGCACCGACGAACGCGGCGAAGCCGCAGTCTAAGGTTCCTTAGCCGGGCTGTTTTATTCGCCCGCTTTTCAAGCCGGCCTCCCGAATGGGAGGCCGGCTTTTTTGGGCCTGTCACCAACCTTTAGGGCGCACGATTACGGCACGTAAATGACCCCGTCGACGGCTGGCGGCCAAATCTGGGGGCTACTTCCCTCGGGCAGTGGGGATTGGAAATAGTGAAGCTCCACGTGATCGAGACCTGCTTCGTGCAGTGCGCGCCAGAGAACATACTCGGGATAGTCCGTGCCTACGATCAGTCCGACTCGATGCCATTGTCCCGAACGTGCGCGAGCCACCAGTTCACGTGCCATGGGTGCCGCCTCTCTGTTGTAACCGGAATAAAATCGTTCCGTGCGCGTCGTGGAGAGAAGCGGCGGTATCGAACCGGTGAAGTTCCACTTGGCGGGAAGTGTGACGAGGGGGTGGTTCAAGGAAAAGGTCAGCAATGCGCTGGTTTGCAGCAGGCAGATGCCTGCAACTGCGACTCGAATGCGCGGACGCAAGTAGGCTTCGGTCATGACCGCCAGAGCGGGTAGAATGAGCAGTGCGCAAGGCAGGATGAGTCTGTTGCCCCAGTATTGCCATTTAAGCAGAAGAAAGTGGAGGGCGAGGGCGGCAAGAAGAGCGACGAGCCATCTTGCCCAGAGCGGATGATGGCGGAGCCTCGTGGTTTTTATCTGCAGCGGGTGGTTGGCCGCGCTGCGTTTGGCGAGCCACATCAACCCTAGGAGGGTCAAAGTAGTAGCATAGGAAACAAAGTCTTCGTCGGGTAATAACAGCCGATCCACGACATGCCGGGGCGCAGGCGCATAGTTTAAATTGAGGAAGCTGATATCGGGATTATTGGGATCGATGCCGAGGGCTTGGAGTAAACTGGCGGTGCCATTCCACAGCGGCTCGCATGGAAGATTCAGGGTAAGCCACTTGATCGCGTTGGCGGCTGCCAGCAGTGGCGAGGCGGTGCTGATGACCGTGCCGGCGTTGTCACCGAGGGGGCTGCCGAAAGCACGAGTATTACGAACGAAATGAGGGGCGCAGACCAGGAGCGAACCGCACACCCAGAGACTGCACGCCGTCAAACCGGCCCGCCAGCCGCGCCGCCGCACGCACAGGCCCAAGGCAAGACATGCGATAGGCACAACGCAGAGCGCGGCGCTGGGCTTGGTGATAATCGCCAGTCCGCAGGCCAGCCCGCCGAAGGCCGCACGGGGAAACGCAGTCGCATCGCGGGCACTCAAGAAGAGCAATCCGATCAGCAGCCAGCATGCGACTTGAAGGTCGGTTTGCGCGGATGAAGCCTGGAGCACGGCCATCGGCAGGGTCAGGCCGATCATGACCGCGAAGCGAACGGCTTGCGCGGGGAAAAACCGTTTCATCCACAGGCTCAATGCGATGCCGCAACCGAGATAAGCGAACCATTGGGGTAGATTGGCTCCGGCGTCACCGTCGAACAGTGTCCAGAGGTGGGTATGCCAGTAGCTCGCTCCCGGACCGTAGGAAATCTGACGGACATTAGAGGTGGGGAAATGCTCGAGCGTGCCTTGCTGCAACCAGTGCATGACGCGCGGCAGCTGGTAGGTCATGGCGTCGTAGGTGTTCGGCGGGGCGAGCCACGCAATCAAGCCGGTGGCCCCCAAGGCGAATGTGATGGTAATGGTCTCTACGGCGGCAGGCAGCCCGGCCGGACGCCATGCGGCGACGGAGCGAAGTCGCTTGAGTGCATTTTGGCGGAGCGCTCCGGCATGGCGCCACTCTTTCCAAAGGTAGAGAAGGGCGAACGCAGTCCCTGCCGTCCAAGTGACAGCGAGCCACCCCACGTTGAGCCGATGCAGGTAACCGAAAGCCTCGGTGATGAAGATCAGCCCCCCCGCCATCAGCACCGCTGCTTCAAGTGCCGCGATTCGGTAGTGTCTGCCGGAAGATGCCTTGAGTCGCGACCACCAGATTGCCGCGAAAACAGCGATGGGTGAAAGAAGTGCGATCACGCGGACAAGGATCTAACTTATAGAGGGCGAATGCGAGCGGTGCGATTTTTCGGACGCTCGTTCGGGGGTGTTTGCGCCGACGTTGCGTGCGTCAGAGCAGATTGCCCTGTGCCGAGTCGGCCAGTGGTTTCAGGCCGACGGCATGGTAGCCTTTGGCGGTGAGCATGCGGCCCTGCGGAGTGCGTTGCAGGTAGCCTTCTTGAATCAGGAAGGGCTCGTGAACCTCTTCGAGCGTGTCGGCGTCTTCACCGCAGGCCATCGCCACCGTGCCGAGGCCGACCGGGCCGCCGCGATAGTGTTCGGCCATGAGGCGGAGCATGCGTTTGTCCATCTCGTCGAGTCCGCGCGCGTCGATCTCGAGGAGTTCGAGCGCGGCGGCGGCGGCCTTTTGGGTGATGCGGCCGTCGGCGCGTTCCTGGGCGTAGTCGCGGGAGAAGTTGATCAGGTTGTTCGCGATGCGGGGCGTGCCGCGCGCGCGGGTGGCGATCTCGCGGGCACCTGCTTCGTCGATCACGACCTTGAGCAGGCTGCAGGAGCGCTTGATGATGCCGGTGAGGGTGTCGGCATCGTAGTAATCGAGCCGCGTCTGGAGGGTGAAACGCGAGCGGAGCGGCGCGGTCAACATGCCGGCGCGGGTGGTCGCGCCGACGAGGGTGAAGCGCGGCAGGGAGAGGCGCACCGAGCGGGCGTTCGGGCCCTGGTCGATCATGATGTCGAGGCGGAAGTCCTCCATCGCGCTGTAGAGGTATTCCTCGACGGCCTTGGGGATGCGGTGGATCTCGTCGATGAAGAGGATGTCGCCCTCCTCCAGACTGGTGAGCAGGCCGGCGAGGTCGGAGGCCTTCTCGACCACGGGGCCGGAGGTGATGCGGACATTGCGGCCCATCTCGGCGCCGAGGATGAGCGAGAGGGTGGTTTTGCCGAGGCCGGGCGGGCCGGAGAGCAGGATGTGGTTGAGCGCCTCGCCGCGTCGGCGGGCGGCGCCGACCATGACCTGCAAACGCTCGACGGTTTTAGCCTGGCCGGCGAAGTCGGAGAAAGAGAGCGGGCGTAACGCCGCCTCGGCGGTGGAGACTGGCGCGGCGAGGGTGGAGGCGAGGTAGCCGAGGCCTTTGGCGTCGGCGGGGGGAGTGGCGAGGGGCGGCTTGGACATGGGCGGTGGCGAAGAGGCGAAGGCAGGGTGTTAGGTGATCGCCGAATGACGAATGACTAATGTCGAATGACGAATGGATCTAGCCTGCGGGAGGACTGGGGGAGGTGAGACTTCATTCGGCATTGGTCATTCGGCATTCGTCATTCCCGCGCGCAGCGCGGGTCACTTCCACTCCATCTCGGCGCCGAGGCTCTGGAGGTTCTCGACGAAACGCGGATGGGCGCGGCGGATGATCTCGGCGTTGCGCACCGTGGATTTGCCGGGGATGGAGGCGGCGACCATGGCCAGGGCGACGGCGGCGCGGATGATGTAGGGCGATTCGACTACGGCGGGGCGGAGCGGGCGGTCGCCGAAGACGATCAGACGGTGCGGGTCGCTGACGACGGCGTGCGCGCCGAACTTGGCGAGTTCGGGGATCCATGAGAACCCGTTTTCGTAAACCTTGTTCCAGAAATGGATCGTGCCGGTGGAGCGGGTGCTGAGCGCGATCATGAGCGGGAGCAGATCCACCGAGAAATACGGCCACGGCGCGGCCTCGATCTTTGGCAGCAAATTGCTGGTGTAGGGTGGCTCGATCACGAGTTTCTGGCCGCGACGAACGACGACGGAGTCACCCTCGTGCTCGATGACGACGCCGAGCTTGGCAAAGGCGCGGGTGATGAGATCGAAGTGGTGGGGCAGGGCCTTGGTGACGCGGACCTCGCCGCCGGTGATGGCGCCGAGGGCGAGAAAGGTGACGATCTCGTGGTAGTCGCTGTTGATGGTGATGTCCGCGCCGTGAAGCGCGGCGACGCCCTCGATACTGAGCATGGAGGTGCCTATGCCCTCGATGCGCGCGCCCATGGCGACCAGGGCGGCACAGAGATCCTGCACATGCGGTTCGCTGGCGGCGTTGATAAGGGTCGAGGTGCCGGCGGCCAGCGAGGCGGCCATGGCGAAGTTCTCCGTGACGGTGACGGACATGTAGTCGCACCAATGGCGCGCGGCGGTGAAACCGGAGGGCAGCGCGATGACGAGCGGGTCGCCGTGGTCGACGGTGGCGCCGAGCGCGGCGAGGATTTCCAGGTGAGGGTCGATCTCACGCACGCCGAGCGAGCAGCCCTTGGCGTTGGCCAGAAGCGTGATGCGGCGCAGCCGGCGCAGCAGGGAAGGGAAGAGCAGGACGGTGGACCGCATGTCGGCGGGCAACTCGTCGTCGGCGAGGGTCGGGCGGAAGCCGGAGTGGTCGATGCGCATGATGCCGGAGGCGCGATCCCACTCGATTTTCGAGCCTTGCGAGGAGAGGAAGGCGACCAGCTTGTTCAGGTCGGTGATGTCGGGGACATTGCGCAGGGTCACCGGTTGGTCGGTGAGCAAACTGGCGCAGAAGATAGGCAGGACGGAGTTTTTGTTTCCCGAAGGGATGATGGTGCCCGACAGGGGCTTGCCACCTTGCACGATGAGATCGGCCATGGAGAGAGAAGGGGAGCGGCGGTGTTAAAAAAAGAAGCGCCCGCCGGCGAGGGCGGACGCTTCAAAACTGCGCGGAGGCGTTGAGGCCTTGGCAAGGTTTATCCGGCTGAGGGCGGACGGGGACCGCGATCACCACCGGGACCACCTTCACGGCGACGCTGGCCCTGCTGGGGCTGGTTTTGACCTTCCGGGCGAGGCCCGCGGGTATCGGGACCCGCACCGGGGCCGCCACTGCGACCGCGACCGCCACGACGACGGCGACGCGGGTCGCCCTGGCCTTGACCCTGGCCCTGGCCGGAGCGCTCGGGGCGTTCAGCGGGTTTGGCGGCGGCAGGGGCGGTGGACTCCGAAGGGGAGCCGCTGAAGATACCCTTTAGCCAACCGACGAAACCACCGGGCTTGGCGGCGGCGGACTGGGAGGCGGCGGAGGGTTTCGCAGCGGAGGGAGTGCGGTCGCCGTTGTAAGGATAGGCGGAGATCCGGGGTTTCGCAGGCTGGTCATTACGGCGGCCTTCCTCACGGCGACGATCATCGCGGCGGGGGCGGTCGCCACGGGGCTGTTCACCACGGTTGGCAGGCTGGACTGAGGGGTCCAGCGGGGTGATTTCGCGGGCTACGACGGGTTTACGCTCGATTTTGAAAATCGTGCGGTCTTCGCCGGTCGCGGTGGTTTTCCGGGGTGCCGGGGCATCGGAGCTGGCGGAGCCGGCGGCTTCCCAGCTGGTGGCAGGACGCGGCGCGGCGGGAGGCAGGATGTTGAGCTCTGCCTTGGCGGCAGGCTCTGCAAATGCCAAGGGAGCCACGCTGGCGGGTGCCGGAGTGGAAACGGGCGCAGGAGCGACGAAGGCGACCGGGGCGAACACCGGAGGTTCGGGGTTGACGGGGGCGGACACGGGGGCCGGAGCGACGACGGACTCGGCGACAGGTGCAGGAGCAGAGGGCTCCGGCGCGGGGGCGAGTTCGGCATCGAACGGGTTTTGGTATGTGGTGGGCGCGACGACGATCTGGATCGAGGTCGGTTGGTAACCGGAGACGGGCTCGGAGCCGGTCGCGGTCTGGGTGGGGCGGGCGGGGCGTTTGCCACGGGCCAGCCCGGTGCCGCGGCTGGCACCGAAGCCATCGAGGGCAACGGGAGCGGCGGGCACGCTGGAGGTCACGGCGTCGGCCTGAGGCGCGAAGTCGGACGGGTTTTGATCTGACATGTCTATTTTCTGTTTGGGTTGAGGTGCGCTCACCTCAAGAGCGAGGGAGCGGCACGGGTTTTGATGGTTGCGGGGGAGCGCCGGAGCGCAGTCACGCGGCAACAATCGTTTGCAACATCATGGCGATCAGCGCCGGACGCAATCATTTGTTTAACTTTGTATCCCTTGTGTGGATGCGGCGGGCGGGGCTTGCCAAGGCGCGGAGGGTTTTCCAGGGTGCGCACCTATGGATAAACTCGAAGAAATCTTCCGCATGCAGGACGCGCTGAACCAGCGCATCGGCGTTAATCTCCCCCCTGCGACCGAGGAGGAAAAAACCAAATGGGTGCTCAATTACACCCGCGCCATGCAGCAGGAAACGGCCGAGTTGATTGATAGCGTGCCTTGG
>JBEGTN010000219.1:0-4613 GCA_041179405.1 Verrucomicrobiota bacterium | reverse complement strand
GCCGAGGAGGCCACTGAGGACCAATTTATGTTCACGGTTCGTGCCGTCCAAGTGAAGCCTGAATCGGTGGACGTGTAGATTGGGCCGTCATAAACAACCGCGACAAGTTTGGTGCCGTCGGCCGAGGACGCCACCCCACGCCAGTCACGATTACCGGAGGCCACCTGAGCCGTCCACACGGCGGGATTGTAGGCGGTGGTGATGGCGCTCCACCCGCCGGCACCTGCACCGGTGATGGCGATTGTTGCGCCAGGGCTCGCGCCGGTGGGGAGCGTGATTTGCATAGCCTCGGCACCAGTGGCGAGATAGCTGGTATTCGCCGCGACAGACTGGGCGTATCCGGTGATTTCCTGGCCGGTGAGGACTGTTCCAGCCGCGAGTTGGGAACTGCCTACCGCGCCCGCTGCGAGTTGGGTGGAGCCGACGGCCCCCGTGGCCAGCTTGGCGCCGGTGATCGCGCCGTCGGGCACAGTGCCGGCCATCATGGCGTAGCCGACGGCGGCGATGCGTTGGTCGGGGGTGAGGAGTTGGGAGCCGTTGACGCCGTCGTTGAACCAGACGCGGAGGCGGACGTCGGAGTTGGCAAAGACGGTGGCGGGCACGGCCTGCATGTTAGGCAGGGCGGTATCGCCGAGGAGGACGGAGTAGAGGCCCTTGGTAACGGTCAGGCTGACGGCGGCGGTGGGTGCGCCGCCGGCGGTGCTGGTGCCGTCGTTGCTCCAGTAGGTGGTGGTGCCGGTGGCGTTGACGAGGGCGAAGCGGAACTGGCCCGTGCCCTCGAAGTTAACCGTGCCGACTGCGACGCGACCTTGGTAGTTGATGAGCTGCGGGACTTGGGCGGAGAGCGTGGCAACGAAGCACGCGACGAAACACAAGAATGCACGCAGGGCGGATGAGGAGGTCATAATGTGAGAGTTGAGCGGGGAGCGGGACGTGAATGGTTCGCCTCAGCCGTGCGATGCGCCTTTCGGAGGTGCGGGCGGAAGGAAATCGAATTACCGACTTCAAATTGCATTATGGCGCACGGATGGGTGCGCGCGCGAGACTATTGGCGAATAATTACCAAACGAGAGGCGTTTTGCTCGCGGCAGTCTGTGGCGTATTGTTTTTCGGATTGGTCACAAAGCCAACCCGGTGCCCTCCGTGACTCAAATCAACCCCTTCCCAGGATTATGGTCATCCAGTAAGGTTTTCGGGGTTTTCGCTTTCGCTTCGATTTACAGGCGCAGTGAATAGGATACCCTCACCCCTTACCCTATGCCTGCATTATCGGATTACGGTCTAGCTGCATTGATCATCGCCAGTGCGCTTTGCGCTCATGCGCAAGTGCCGTCGTCCGCGCCGGAAAGCGTGCCGGCCGCGTTCCCGGTCGCGATCGAGATCGATGCGGGACGGGTGGTGGGCGAACTGCCCCCGGTGTGGCGGTTTTTCGGTGCCGACGAACCCAACTACGCGACCATGCCCGATGGCAAAAAACTGATCGGTGAACTGGGCAAACTGCGGCCTCATCAGGTTTACTTTCGTGCGCATAACCTGCTTTGCACCGGCGACGGCACGGCGGCCTTGAAGTGGGGCAGCACCGATATCTACACCGAGGACGCCGAGGGGCACGCCGTCTATAACTGGAAAATTGTGGACGACATTTTCGACACCTATCTGGCGCGCGGGGTCCGGCCCTACGTGCAGCTGGGTTTCATGCCGAAGGCGCTCTCCATTAATCCCGAGCCCTATCAGCACTCGTGGGCCCCCGGCCTGAAGTATGAGAAAATCATGACCGGCTGGTCCTATCCGCCCAAGGACTACGACAAGTGGCGTGAACTCGCCTACCAGTGGACAAAGCACTGCGTGGAGCGCTACGGACGCGCCGAGGTGGAGCAGTGGTATTGGGAGGTGTGGAACGAGCCAAACGGGCACTACTGGAAGGCCACGCCGGAAGAGTTTCGCAAGCTGCACGACTACGCGATCGACGGGGTGCGCCGCGCCCTGCCCACCGCTCGCGTGGGCGGGCCGCACACCGCCGGCTCGGGCGGCCAGTTTCATCGCGACTTCCTCGAACACTGCATTCGCGGCGTAAACTACGCGAACGGCGGCACGGGCACGCCGCTGGATTTTATCTCTTTCCACGCCAAGGGAGCGCCGACCTTCGTGGGCGACCACGTGCGCATGGGCATCTCCAGCCAGCTCACCGCGATCGACAAGGGCTTCGCCATCGTCGCCTCGTATCCGGAAACCAAGAACAAGCCAATCGTGCTGGGCGAATCCGATCCCGATGGCTGCGCCGCCTGCCAGGGGCCGCAACTCGGCTACCGCAACGGCACCCTTTACTCCAGCTACACGGCGGCCAGCTTTGCGCGAAAATACCAGCTTGCGGACAAGTATGGCGTGAACCTGGAGGGCGCGGTCACCTGGGCTTTCGAGTTTGAGAACGAGCCCTGGTTTGCCGGCTTTCGTGTGCTCGCGACCAATGGCGTGGATCTGCCGGTCCTAAATGTTTTCCGTATGTTCGCCAAAATGGACGGACGGCGTGTGCTCGTGAACAGCAGCCGGGAGGTGCCGCTCGATACCATGATCAAGGTGGGCGTGCGCGGAGAGTCGGACGTGAGCGCGCTCGCCGCCTTCGATCCGGCCAAGCGACAATTAGCCGTTCTTCTCTGGCATTACCATGATGACGACGTGGCCGGGCCGGACGCGGCGGTGGATCTGGTGCTGAAGGGCTTGCCCGGCGAGGCCGTCGCGGCGCGAGCCACCTATTACCTGATCGATCAAGAGCACGGCAACGCGTTCACCGCCTGGAAAAAACTCGGCTCTCCGACTGCGCCGACTCCGGCCGAATATGCCCAACTCGAGGCGGCGGGACATCTCGCCGAGGTCGCGGCCCCGGTGCTGACAGCGAAGGCAGGCGGCGCGACGAGTGTGCACGTCACACTCACGCGCCAGGCGGTGTCGCTGCTGATTTTGCAGTGGTGAAAGGGAGGGGCGGGACCTTCGTCTCAATTCGATTTTGGTATTATTAGAAATGCCTACGGGTAGGGGCGCACCTCGTGTGCGACCGCGCCGGTTCAGTCTTCGGCACGTTCGCAAACCCGGTCGCACACGAGGTGCGCTCCTACATTTGCAACCGGTGTGTCCACCCGTTTCATGGGCGAAAGGGCATTGGCTGCGGACGCTGGAGATCTACGCGTTGGCGGCCGTCGTCCGGCACTCGGTGACGAACGACTCGAGCTCGCGGATGGCGGTGGCGGGGCCGTTCTCGGCGAGGAGCTGGGCGCGGATCTCGGCGGCGCGGCGCGCGTGGTCGGGCGAGGACGCGAGGCGGTCGAGTGCCTGGTGGAGCTGTTCCGGCCACACCGCTTTTTTGAGACGGAAACCGCAGCCGAAACGCTCGACCTCGGAGCCGAAGAACTCTTGGTCGCCGATGTGCGGCACCACGATCTGGGGCACGCCGGCGTGGAGCGCGCTGGCGGTGGTGCCGGCGCCGCCGTGGTGGATGATGGCGGAGGCGTGGCGGAAGAGCTGGTCGTGCGAGACCTTGCCGACGATGCGGATGTGCGGGGCGTCGCCGAACTGGGGGAACTGGGCCCAGCCGCGCTGGACGATGATCTTGCGGTCGCGCGGCCAGGCGTGGATGAAGCGCTCCATCCACACGCCGGGTTGCTCGTAAACCATGCTGCCGAAGGTGAGCACCGGGACCTTGCCGCCGGGCACACCGGCGGTGAACTCGCGCAGCTCGGCGTCGAGGGTCGGGCTCTCGGCCGATTGCCAGCGGAAGTAGCCGGTGAAGCGGAAACGCGGGTCGATCTCGGCGTGCGCCGGGCGGAAGAGCTTATCGGAGACGGTGACGAGCACGCGCTCGGCGGGGCGGGAGAAAAAGTTGCGCACCTTCGGCAGTTTCGCGGCGCGGAGGGCGTCGGCGATGGAGGTGTTGATGACGCGATCCACGATGGCGTTGCCGGTTTTCCAGAGCCAGCGATTCCAAGCGCGGCGGGTGGGGCGACCGAGCCAGGCGGGGGAGGGGATGTTCTCCGGCGGGTAGTCGGGCGAGGGGACGACGTGGGGCGCGAAGGCGAGGGTGACGAAGGGCACGCCGTGGCGGTCGGCGATGCCCTTGTTCATCGGGAAAAGGTAGCTGGAGACGAGCAGGTCGGTCTCGGGCATGAGAGCGTCCATCTGGGCGATCATCTCGGGGATGTAGGCGCGGGCACCGACGTAGATCTCGCGCAACTGGTAGATGGGGCTGCGGATCTTGTTGAGGCGGCCCATCCAGTAAACGAGGTCGGCCTGTTCCCAATTCGGGCAGAGCGGGTAAAACTCCAGGCCGGCGGCCTCGATGTCCGGCTGGTAGTTCGGGATGGTGGCGAAGCGGACCGAGTGGCCGGCCTTTTGCAGGGCGACGCCGAGGGCGATGACGGGATAGATGTCGCCGGTGGAGCCGTGGGAAGTGAGAACTACGCGCATGAACGCGGAGTTGGGCGGATTTTTCCGGTCGCGGCGAGCGGCGGAAAGTTACGATTTGGTGACGCCTTTACGGTGGGCGTGGCGCGGGATCGAGGCGGGTGGTTTTTCCGGTTTGGCGCGGACCGGGGCGGCGTCGGCGGGGCGGAAGTCCATGAAGC
>JBEGTN010000218.1:0-2875 GCA_041179405.1 Verrucomicrobiota bacterium | reverse complement strand
GGCGCTTCCGCCGACTCCGACCCCACCTCCGCCGACCCCGCCCTCGCCCTCCCGCGCCAGCGCCTCGAAGGCGTCCGCGCCTCCGATTCGCCTGCCCGACTTTACCAGCTTCTCAACAACGCCGAGTCCCCGCCCGACGCCGCCGCCCGCAAAGCCGCCGGCAACAAACACGATTGGTAACCCGCCACCCAACCGCGCCCACGCCGTTCCCTCCATGTTCCGTCTCCCGTTTCATCCCCTCCGCCTCCTGTTAGCCGTTGTCTGCTGCACCGTTTCCGCCCTCGCGCAGTCCGCCCACTGGGAACCCGCCGGCGGCTCCCTCCCACGCGATCAGGTCAGCCAACTCGCCCTCTTGTTTGAAAACTGCGAGCCCTCCGCCACCCCCGTTCTGCCCGCCACCCCCGCGCTCGAGTTCGGCAACCCCGGCCGCAACGAAAACAGTTCCTTCAGCCTGAACCTCGGCTCCAAGGCCGTCAGCAACCGCACCATCACCTACACCTACCCCGTCCGCCCCCGCCAGCCCGATGGCGAGGTCCGCATTCCCGCCTTCACCATCAAGACCGACGCCGGCAACCTCACCGTGCCCGCCGCCGGCTACCGCATCGTCCCCGCCACCCTCGGCCAGACCGGCCTGGGCCTCGAAGAGATCGTCAAGGCCCGCTTCATCCCGCCCGCCGATCCCGTCTGGGCCGGCGAGGTTTTCCCGCTCCGCCACACCCTGGAAATCGACACCTCTCGCGCCTACCAGGCCGCCCCCAATCTAGAATGGAACGCCCCGCCTCTCACCCTCGAGGAATGGTCCGCGCCTAAAAAAGCATCCACCCCGTCCCTCAACTACGAGACCCGCACCACCCGCGCTCTCGCCGCCCAGTCCGGCAAGCTCACCCTCCCGTCCGCCTCCCTGCTCGTGGGCATCGCCACCGGCACCGACATTTTCGGCCGCCCCGTAGGCGACCGCTACAACATCTCGACCGCCCCCGTCACCCTGGAAGTCCGCCCGCTCCCCTCGCCCGCCCCCGCCGACTTCGCCGGTGCCGTCGGCAAGTTCACCCTCGAGAGCAAGGCCGTGCCCCTCACCGCCGCCGTCGGCGAGCCCGTCACCTGGACGCTTGCCCTCGCCGGCACCGGCAACTGGCCCGCCCTCACCCGCCTCCCGCCGCGCAGCCTTTCGCGCGATTTCCGCGTCATCACGCCCCGCGCCCAAAAAACACCCAAAGACAACTCCCTCTTCGACGCCTCCCTCGCCGAGGACCTAGTGCTCATCCCCACCAAGGCCGGCCCCGCCACGCTCCCCGCCCTCACCCTCAGCGTCTTCAACCCCGCCACCGGCGCCTACGAAACCCTGCGCACCGAGCCCATCACCCTCACCATCACCCCCGCCGCCAACGTCAACCCCGGCCCCGCTCCATCCCCCTCCACCAACGCGTCCACTCCTCCGTCCGCTGATCCCGCCGCCATCCAAGCCCCCGCCCCGCCGCCCTTCACCCCGCTGCCCGGAGACCCGATCGCGTCCACCGCGTCCTCCGCCCGGCACACCCCGCTGACCCCGCGCGCCGTGCTGCTTGTATCCCTCTCCATGATACTGCTGCCCGTCGGCTTCTGGCTGGCCCTCGCCGCCCGCCGCGCCCGCCGCCTCGATCCGCTGCTTCCGCGCCGCCAGGCCCACGCCCGCCTCGCCGCCCTCACCACCGAGATCGAGTCCTCCGCTTCTTCGCCCGCCGCGCTTCCCGCCCTCCTGCTCGCCTGGCAAAACGAACTTCGCACCCTCTTCGCCCTGCCCGCCACCCCTTCGTCCCGCGACCTGCCCGACGCCGTCTGGTCCGCCCTCTGGTTGGAAACCGAGCGCGTGCTCTACCGCCCCGCCACCGCCCTCTCCACCGAATGGCCCGCCCAGGTCCGCGCCGCCCTCGCCCGCGCCACGCCCAAACCCTTCAGCCCGCTCGCTCTTTTCCGTCCCGCCCACCTCTTCGTCCGCGCCGCCCTTTGGTTCCTCGTGCTCCATTCGGCATTCGTGATTAGTCATTCGTCATTCGCCGCTGCGGCGACCACCCCCGCCGCGTCCTACGCCGCCGGCGATTTCACCGCCTCCACCAAACTCTGGCGCGAACAACTCGCCGCCGCGCCCGCCGACTGGACGCTCCACCACAACCTCGCCCTCTCACTCGCCCAGCAAAACGCCTGGGACGAGGCCGCCGCCCACGCCGCCCTCGCCGCCCTCTACGCCCCGCAGGCCGAGGCCCCGCGCCGCCTGCTCGCCCTCATCCTCCCGCACGCCACCTACCGCCCCGCCTTCACCGACCTGTTCCCCGCGCCGCGTCCTTCCGCAAGCGTGCTCCTTAAAAACCCCTCCGCCTTCGTCGGCCTCCTCTCCCCCCGAACCTGGCAACTGCTTGTAGTTGCCTCCGCACTACTTGCCGCGCTCGCCCTCTGCGCCCGCCTCGCCGCCGCCTACGGCACCGCACCCCGCCTGTTACGCCCGCTCGGCAACGGCGGCCTCCTGCTCGCCGTCCTCACCCTCGCCACCGCCCTGCTTGCGCTGCGCATCTACGCCCCCGTGTTGCCAAGCGACACCGTCCTCGTCTGGCAAACGACCACGCTCCGCTCCGTCCCCACCGAAGCGGGAGAACCGCAAAAAACCACCACCCTCACCGCCGGCACCCTGGCCCGCACCGACAAGACCTTCCTCGGCTGGCGTCGCCTAATCCTCGACGCCGGCACCACCGGCTGGACCCGCTCCACCCCGCTCCTCCCCCTCTGGCCCGAGGCCCCGTCCAAGCCTTAATTCGAAGGCTCGCAAAACGAACACGAAACCGCCTAGGATTCAGTAACACCTGCAATTTCGGTTATTTTAAGCCTCTCAAGTAACATCATGCTT